>JAFYMQ010000047.1 GCA_017556565.1 Clostridia bacterium
GGAAAAGGTCGGCAGCGGCAGAATAGGCTGGTACAGATTTGACATAAGCGGCAATCAGGGCGAAAAGCTTCTGGCAGCCGATACCTATTTCAGCATAGCCGACGGCTGGTATATATTCTGGCCCGACAAGTGGCAGGACAGCGTGTCCTCACAGCGTACGGTCAACAACGGCGTGGCAATGACCACCTTCTACGTCCCCGTTACCGCAGGCACTATGGAGGAGGTGCGAAACGCCCTGCTCACCGTCTACGTGTTCAGCGGTGACCAAAGCGCCGACACTCTGCAAAGCTACTCGGGGGTCAAGGTCATACAGACTGTGGGCACTACGATCTATGCCTACAAGATCATGCAGAACGATTTTCCCGAATATTCCATGTCCGACTGGGACATGACCCGACTGTTCAATATTATAGAAGCATCAAGCGCCAAGGAGGGTTATTGAGATGAAGAAAAAAGCACTGGTACTGGAAGATGAGGAGAGCATACGCTCGTTTGTTGTCATAAATCTCAAACGCGCAGGCTATGAGACCGTGGAGTTTTCCATGGGCGAAAAGGCTGTGGACTACATGCAGCGCAATTCGGACATTGCTATTGCCATACTGGACGTTATGCTGCCCGATATTTCGGGCTTTGAGGTGTGCAGACGCATACGCGGTCTGGGCAGCCGTGTGGGTATTATTATGCTTACCGCATTGAGTCAGGAGACCGACAGGGTCAACGGCCTTATCACAGGCGCCGACGACTACGTTACCAAGCCTTTTTCGGTGGTGGAGCTGGTGGCGAGAGCCGATGCGCTCTACCGCAGAATGTTCAGCGGCAACTTTGACGATCATACCCTGCGTATGGGCGACTTTGTGCTGGACACCCGCGCCCGTGAACTGACAATGCCCAACAAAGAAACCATCGAGCTTACACAGGTGGAATATCTGCTCATCAAGGCTCTGCTGGAAAACAAAGGCAAGACCCTCGCCCGCGACGAGCTGCTGACTCTGGTGTGGGGCAAGGGCTACACAGACATCAAGGTGGTGGACGTCAATATCCGCCGCCTGCGCCTCAAGATAGAAGAGGACGCCGCCAACCCCCGGCATATTCTGACCGTATGGGGCAGCGGCTATAAGTGGAAGGAGTAAAAAATCCATGGCGGAACAAAAGAATACCGGCTCTGTTCCGCCTGAAAACAGTCGGAGCAGCGGAATAAAACGGCGCTGGATAATGACCAATATGTCGGTGGTGCTGGGAATACTGCTGGTGCTGCTGGTGGTTGCCGGCGTGGTCGTTACACAGAACTACCGCGACAGCGTGGTATCCAACGTGCAGATGCGCGCCGACACCCAGGCAAAAGCCATCAATACCAACGCCGCAGGCTCGTACAGTATATTCTACGAGTACGCACGGCAGGCGGTGCAGAACTTTGCCGACAAGGATCTTCTGGAGATGCAGATACTTGACGAGTACGGCAGAGTTATGTTCTCCTCGGCAGGTCTGACGGCAGGCTACAAGCCTACCACCACCGACGTGAGCGATGCATTTGCAAGCGGCGGCGACAGTACCTATATGGGCGAGGATCGGGGCATCAACGACAACGTTGTTGCCACCACGTCGGTTGTCAGACTGCAAAACGGCGAGATCGTGGGCGCTGTGCGGTTCGTGTCCTCCACACGCCTGCTCAAAGCCCGCCTGAGTCAGGTATACATGGAGCTGGCGGCTGCAGGACTGGCGGTCACACTGCTGATAATCATCACCAATACAATGTTCCTGCAGTCAATCGTCAACCCCATACTGCAGATAAACCTGCTGTCCCGCAAAATAGCCGGCGGTCAGCTGGGCGCAAGACTGGACGTGCGTTACCGTGACGAGATCGGCGAGCTGTGCGAGACCATCAACGATATGTCTCAGGAGCTTGCCCGCTCCGAGCAGATGAAAAACGACTTTATCTCCTCGGTGTCCCACGAGCTGCGCACACCTCTTACCGCGATCCACGGCTGGACCGAGACGGTGGAAAACGCCCTTGACGACCCCGAGGTTGCAAAAATGGGTCTGGGCATCATCAAGAGCGAGACACTTCGCCTCAGCCAGATGGTTGAGGAGCTGCTGGACTTTTCGCGGCTGGAGTCGGGCAGACTCAAGCTGCAGATGGAGAGCTTTGACATTCGCGGCGAGGTTTATGACGCGGTGTTTACCTACAATGAGCTGCTCCGCAAGCAGAACCTGACCGTCAATTACTGGGAGAGCGAGCAGCCTATTACGGTGTTCGGCGACAAAAACCGCCTCAAGCAGGTCTACCTCAACATTCTTGACAATGCCGCCAAGTACGGCAGCGCAGGTGACAGTGTGGACATCAAGGTCTATGAGGAAAACGGCGAATGTATAGTTACCATACGCGACTACGGACAGGGAATACCCGAAAGTGAGCTGCCTCGGGTAAAGGAAAAGTTCTTCAAAGGCAGCGCATACGGCAGAGGTGCGGGAATCGGACTGGCTGTGTGCAACGAGATTATGTCGCTTCACGGCGGCAGCATGGATATTACAAGTGAGACGGGCAAGGGTACCTGCGTAACGGTAAAGCTGCCCGCAAAGATACAGGAGAGACAAAAATGAGCTGTAAAAAAACAAGCATAGGCGGTCAGGCTCTTATTGAGGGCATACTGATGCAGGGCCCCGACAAGCGGGCAATCGTAGTGCGCAAGCCTGACAAGACTCTGGAGATAAAAGAAGAGGAAGGCGGCTCGAAAAAGCGCAGCTTTATACTCAACCTGCCCATAATCCGCGGCCCTATCAGATATTGGGACGCGATCACCAACGGCGTCAGCGCTCTTATGTACTCGGCAGAGTTCTTTGACGACGGCAGCGAGGAAAAAAAGTCAAAGTTCGAGCTGTGGCTGGAAGAAAAAATCGGACTCAAAAAGCTCGAAAAGCTGCTTATGGGTTTTGCGGTGGTGCTGGGTATCGCGCTGCCCATCGGTCTGTTCATTCTGCTGCCCACACTGATAGCAGGTCTGTTCGGTGACGGGCTGCACTACATGGTACGCAACCTGATCGAGGGCGTTATCCGTATACTGATATTCGTGGGCTTTGTCTGGGCAACCAGCAAAGAAAAAGACGTCAAGCGCACCTATATGTACCACGGCGCAGAGCACAAGACCATTGCCTGCTATGAGCACGGTATGCCCCTGACTGTGGAAAACTGCCGCCGCTGCAGCCGTTTCCATCCCAGATGCGGCACAAGCTTTTTGTTCGTGGTTATGATAGTCAGTATTCTGGTATTCTCGGTGGTGCATTGGAGCAACCCCTTTATCCGTATGGCGCTGCGCCTGCTGCTTCTGCCCGTGGTCGCAGGCATCAGCTATGAGATCAACCGTTTTGCGGGCAGATACGACTGCAAGCTGACCTATGCTCTTCGCGCTCCCGGTGTGTGGATGCAGCATCTGACCACACTTGAGCCCGACGACAGTATGATAGAGGTAGCTATAGAGGCACTCAGCAGAGTTATCCCCGAGGAGGAAAACAAAGACAGGTGGTGAACAGATGGTAAGAACGGTCAACGATGCATTCCTGGATCTGCGCAACGAACTGCGTCAGGCAGGAGTGGCAGGCTTTCAGCTGGAGGCAAAGGAGCTTGTTTGCTATGCCCTCAATATCCCCCGCGAGGAGTTTTTCAACAAGCGGGGCATGCTGGTGTTTGAGCGTGACGATCAGCGTATTCAGCGGCTCAAGCAGCAGCGGCTGGGCGGTATGCCCATCCAGTATATAACAGGGCAGTGGGAGTTTTACTCTCTGCCGCTGGAGGTCACCCGCGACACCCTTATACCCCGCGCCGACACCGAGACTCTGGTGGAAGCGGCGCTGGAGACCTTGCAGAACCGCTCAAGAGGCAGACTGCTCGATCTGTGCTGCGGCAGCGGCTGTGTGGGTATCGCCGTGCTCAAAAACCTGACCGACGGCATCAGCGGCGTGCTGGCTGACAAATCAAGCGCGGCACTGCACGTGGCGAGAAAAAATCTGATGCGCCACTATCTCAGCTCCCGTGCCTATACGGTCACGGTTGACGCCATGCTCCCCGTACCCGACACGCTGGGCAAGTTCAACTTTATCACCTGCAATCCGCCCTATATCCCATCCGCCGATATACAAACCCTTGACGTTGAGGTCAGGCAGGAGCCGGTTATGGCGCTGGACGGCGGCGAGGACGGACTGGACTTTTACCGCACCATTCCCCGAACCTTCCGCACAGCTCTTGCCCCCGGCGGCACGCTGGCTTTTGAGGTGGGGATCGGTCAGTGCTACAGCGTTATGGACATTCTTGAGCGCGAGGGTTACAAAAATATCCGTTCCAAAAACGATCTGTGCGGCATCGAACGGGTAGTAATGGGCACTATTGAGTAATAAATTGGACAGTTGCGCCAAATGGTCGAACAAATGTTTGCATTTTTTCGAACAATATGGTATATTGTATACATAAACTAATTGACAGAAAGCGGGACAGGTTCCCGACTGAGAGGTGTATATATGGAAAGAGAAAAGGCTCTTGATACGGCTATAGCTCAGCTTGAAAAACAGTTTGGCAAAGGTACTATAATGCGTCTGGGCGACTCGGGCGGATCTATCGAGGTTGAGGCGGTTTCTACCGGCTCGCTGGCTCTGGATGCTGCGCTGGGTATCGGCGGTATGCCCAAAGGCCGCGTGGTCGAGGTCTACGGCCCTGAGGGTTCGGGTAAGACCACTATAGCCCTGCACCTGATCGCATCGGTGCAGAGAGAGGGCGGCACGGCTGCGTTTATCGACGCAGAGCATGCGCTTGACCCTGTCTATGCCGAGGCACTGGGCGTTGATGCGGAGAGCCTGCTGATTTCTCAGCCCGACAACGGCGAGCAGGCGCTGGAGATCACCGAGGCGCTGGCACGTTCGGGCGCGGTTGACGTTATCGTTGTTGACTCGGTTGCGGCACTTGTTCCCAAGGCCGAGATCGAGGGCGAGATGGGCGAGAGCTTTATGGGTCTGCAGGCACGTCTGATGAGCCAGGCTCTGCGCAAGCTGGTCGGCCACGTTGCCAAGGCTAACTGCCTGCTGGTGTTCATCAACCAGCTTCGTGACAAGATCGGTATCGTATACGGTAACCCCGAGGTCACCACCGGCGGCAAGGCGCTCAAATACTACACCAGCGTCCGTATCGAGATCCGCAGAATGGAGCATATCAAGGTCAACGGCGCCAACGTAGGCAGCCGCACCAAGGCAAAGGTAGTCAAGAACAAGATGGCTCCCCCCTTCAAAGAGGCGGAGTTTGATATTATGTACGGCGAGGGTATCTCCAAGGTTGGCGAGCTGCTTGATCTGGGTGTCAAGTTCGGCTTTGTCCAGAAGGCCGGCGCATGGTTCGCTATGGGCGAGTACCGCTTGGGTCAGGGCAGAGACGCGGCAAAAGAGTATTTCCGCAACCATCCCGATGAGGCAGAGGAGCTTGAGCAGAAGATCCGCGCCAAGCTGATGGGCAAAGAGGTTGAGGAAAAAGAAGCCGCACCCGCAGCCCCCGCTGCCAAAAAAGGCGCAAAAGCCGCTGACAAAAAGGCCGCTTCAAAGGACGGCGTAGAGGTCTTTGCCGACGATTTTGAGGACGATTGATGTCTGAGCGGGAAAAAGCGCTGGCTACGGCAGCCGCGGTACTCAACTACAAAAACCGCAGCAGCCGCAAGCTGTACGACAAACTGCTGGAAAAAGGAATAGAGCCTGAGGACGCGGAGCACGCAATTGAGCGGCTTCGCGACTTTGGCTATCTTGACGACGGCGAATATGCCCTGACCGTGCTGCGTTCGGGCATGGCAAAAGGGTGGGGAAAAGACCGCATCCGCCGCAAAATGCAGGAAGAAAAACTGTCCGAGCAGACAATCGAGCAGGCGCTTGAGCAATACACACTTGACGAAGACAAACTGGACAGCTTTATAAAGGGTCACAGCGGAGACCTCAGTGACCCCCGCGAGCGCAAAAAGATAAGAGACAAGCTTTTTAGACGAGGATATTCTTGGGAGGAGATCGGCGCTGCACTCAGACGGTGCCGTATTGACGGTTATGAAGACTAATTTTTACTTACTCAGCCTTGGTTGTGCAAAAAATCTGGTCAATGCCGAGCAGATGGTCTATCTGCTTGAGCAGGCAGGCTACCGCAAGACCGAAAACCCCGATGATGCACATGTGGCGATAGTCAACACCTGCGGATTTATCGACGGAGCCAAGACCGAGGCCATAGACTCCATACTGGAGCTTGCTCAGTACAAGCAGGCAGGCAAACTGCGTGCGCTGGTGGTCACCGGCTGTCTTGCTCAGCGCTACGGCAGAGAGTTTGAGCAGGAACTGCCCGAGGTCGACGCGGTATGCGGCACAGGCAGCTACCACGAGATAGTCGAAGCTGTGCAGAGTGCGCTCGCCGGCAGCAGGGCAGAGAAGTTTGCCCCCATCGAGTGCGCACCTTTGGAGGGACAGCGCAGTCTGCTGACCCCTGCCTACAGCGCGTACCTGCGTATTGCCGAGGGCTGCGACAACCGCTGCGCCTATTGCGTCATCCCCTCGCTGCGCGGACCTTTCCGCAGCCGCAAAATGGAGGACGTTATCATTGAAGCACATCAGCTGGCGGCTATGGGCACAAAAGAAATCATAATCATCGCTCAGGATATTACCCGATTCGGCACAGATACCTATGGCAAGCGTATGCTGCCTGAGCTTCTGCGCGAGATATGCAAAATCGACGGTATCGAGTGGGTGAGATTGCACTATCTGTACCCCGAGGAGACCGACGAGGAGCTTTTGAAGGTCTGCGCCGAGGAAGAAAAGATCCTCCACTACTTTGATATCCCCATCCAGCACATATCCGACAGCGTGCTCAAGCGCATGAACAGACGGGGCACAGGTGATGATATCCGCCGCCTTATCGACAATATCCGACGTTATATGCCCGATGCCGTTATCCGTACAAGCCTGATCGTGGGCTTCCCCGGTGAGACAGAACAAGATTTTTCTGAGCTTTGTGAGTTTTTGGAGCAATACAGACTTGAACGCGCGGGAGTTTTCTGTTATTCTCAAGAGGAGGGAACAGCAGCTGCCGAAATGCCCGATCAGATCGACGATCTTATCGCAGAGCGCCGCCGCGAGATCCTCTATGAGCTGCAGGAGCGGGTCATGGACGAGCGCTCGGCTCAGTGCGTGGGCAAGACTCTCAAGGTGCTGTGTACCGGTGAGGATGAGCGCGGCAAGATCGGCCGCAGCTTTATGGACTCTCCCGACATTGACGGCACGGTGATCTTTGAGGGTGACGTGCAGGAGGGCGAGTTTGCCTATATCACCGTCACCGCTTATGAGGGCTGCGACCTCTATGGAACAGCGGAGGACACCGCAGAGGAGGATACACTATGACAACCGCAAACATCATCACACTTGTGCGTATCGCTATGATACCCGTTTTTCTGGTCTTTGCTGCCAGCGGCAACCACCCCATTGTTGCCGCCGCTATCTTTGCAGTAGCCAGCCTGACCGACTCTCTTGACGGCTACATAGCGCGCAAATATAATCAGATCACAGACTTTGGCAAGCTGGTCGACCCTCTGGCTGACAAGCTGCTGGTCATGAGCGCCCTGCTCATATTTGTGGCTGACGGAATTATGCCTGTCTGGGCAGCAACCATCGTCATCGGACGTGAGTTTGCCATCACATCCCTGCGCATGGTAGCCGCCGCAAAGGGCATCGTCATCGCCGCCGCAAAATCGGGCAAAGCCAAGACCTTTGTTCAGTGCATCATGACCATACTGGTGCTTGTGCTGGGCAACAACGTCATCGAGCTGACGAGCTGGCTGACATTGCAGGACATCGCGATCTATCTTATGACCTTTGTGTCCCTGTACTCCTGCGTCGATTACTTTATCACCAACGGCAAGGTACTCAAGGGCAGCATGGCCAAGCAGGACAAATAAGACTTTTATCTCACAGAGAGGATAATATATATGAAGCTGTATAACACACTTACCCGCAAAAAAGAAGAGTTCACCCCCCTTGAAGAAAACAAGGTCAAGATGTACTCCTGCGGCCCCACCGTGTACAATTATTTCCATATCGGCAACGCACGTCCTTTTATCATGTTCGACGTGCTGAGAAGATACTTTGAGTACCGCGGCTATGAGGTCAGCTTTGTACAGAACTTTACCGACATCGACGACAAGGTCATCAAAAAAGCCAACGAAGAGGGCACAACCTATGACGTTATCGCCGAGCGCTACATCAAGGAGTACTTTACCGATGCGCAGGGTCTGGGCATCAAAAAAGCTACCGTCCACCCCAAGGCTACCGACAATATCGACGAGATCCTTGACATCGTCAAGACTCTGGTCGACAAGGGTCACGCTTACGACGTAGACGGCGACGTGTATTTCCGTGTCCGCTCCTTCGAGCCCTACGGCAAGCTGAGCCATCAGCCTCTTGACGAGCTGGAGGCAGGCGCACGTATCGCAGTAGGCGAGAAGAAAGAAGACCCCATGGACTTTGCTCTGTGGAAGGCAGCCAAGCCCGGTGAGCCCAGCTGGACATCCCCCTGGGGCGAAGGCAGACCCGGCTGGCACATCGAGTGCTCGGCTATGGCTCGCAGATACCTGGGCGAGACCATCGATATCCACTCGGGCGGCGTTGATCTGTGCTTCCCCCACCACGAAAACGAGATCGCACAGAGCGAAGCTGCAAACGGCAAGCCTTTTGCCAACTACTGGCTGCACAACGCATTCCTCAACATCGACAATCAGAAGATGAGCAAGTCGCTGGGCAACTTCTTCACCGTCCGCGACGCTGCAGGCGTATACGGCTATGAGGCTATCCGCTTCTTCATGCTGTCCGCCCACTACCGCAGCCCCCTCAACTACTCCCGCGAGTCCCTTGAGCAGGCAAAAGCCGCTCTCGAGCGCCTGAACACCGTGTTCAAGAACCTGCGCTTTTTGTGCAAGAACGGCGCAGAGGGCGAAATGCTTGAAAACGAGCTGGCATCCGCCAATGCTCTGCCCGCTCTGAGAGAAAAGTTCTGCCAGGCTATGGACGACGATATGAACACCGCTGACGCCGTTGCGTCTATCTTTGAGGCTGTCCGTGAGATCAACACCGCAGCATCGGGCGCAAACGTCACCAAGGCTTATGCAAAGACCGCTCTCGACTTTATGTGCGAGCTGTGCGGTGTGCTGGGCATCGGCGACACCGAGGAGCAGGTATCTGGAGACGAGGCTATCGAGGCTCTTATCGAGGCACGTCAGGCAGCAAGAAAAGCCAAGGACTTCAAAGAAGCCGACCGCATCCGCGACGAGCTGAAGGCACAGGGCATCATCCTTGAGGATACCCCTCAGGGCGTAAGATGGCACCGCGCATAAAAAACAACAACTAAACTAACAAAACGGGTGACTTCGCTCACCCGTTTTTGCTAAAAAGGGCAGATACAGATGGGCACGCCACTGTCTAGTACTCCATCAATTTCAAACTTATCAAAACGTTTTTCAACTTCATGAATCAACTCAGGATTCGCAA
>JAFYMQ010000048.1 GCA_017556565.1 Clostridia bacterium
CGGCACAGGTCGTGCTCGGCAAGTGAAAAGGAGGCCACACATGAAAAAACTCGTATCGCTTATTCTTCTTTTTGCTCTCGCGCTTTCATTGCTGGCAGGTTGCGGCGACACCGCGGGTGCAGACACCCCCGACAATACAACAGACACCGCTGTCGATATCAATCAGCCACAGCAGGACAAAGAGCCCGAATATCAGATCATGGCACCTGTTGAGATCCCCGAGGAGGGCATCACCGTAAACGGCGAATATTACTCCAAAGAAGCTCTCGCCCTCATCGCGGTAGGCGACGCATACGTCAACCGCGGCGAGTGGATTCAGTACGATGATAGCCGCCTGGTGGCAGGCTCTGTCGCACCTTCGCCCATTTACCGCTGGTCACACGGCAACAACGGCGTGCAGGACCCCGAAAACTCCTCCGAGGCGCACACCCTCTACACCAACTGCGCAGCAGTCATCCATACTCTGTACAAAGAGACGTTTAACCTTGACCTTGGTTCGTGGACTACCGCACAGTTCATCGAGCGCAAGGATATGATAGTCTACAAGTACGAGGTAAAAGGCGACGAAGACAGCCTGACGCGTCAGCGTATATGCAACGAGGTGTGGGAAACTCTGCAGCCCGGTGACCTTATAGTCTACCGATACAACGGCGAGGCAAACGGCCACATCATGGCATATATCGGCAACGATACGCTGGTTCACTCCACCGCACCCGGCGGCGGCAGCTATGACTACACAACACCCAAAGAAAAAGCCGAAGCCACAGGCAGCATTCAGTATATGAGCGTTACCAGCCTGTTCAGGGAAAGCTACAGCCGCTATCTGTTCGGTCTCAGCCGATTTGCGGTGCTCAGACCTCTTGAGACCTACAAGAGCCAGATTCAGATCACAGACGAGACTTTGTGCCGCATGCAGTATATGAGCGGCGTTATAGCCCAGCTGTACTCGACCCACCCCTATGCCAATTCGGCAAACCCGGGTGACGAGATAACCTATACCGTCAAGATAGAGAACACCAACGATCTTGCCGTGCAGTGCACACTGGAAGCTGCTCTTGACCCCAATGCCGAGTACGTAAGCGGCGCCGACAGATTTGACGGCAATAGCGCATATTGGGAGTTCGTGATCGCGCCCAATACCACGTATGAGCTCAGTTACGTGCTCAAAGTCAAGGACACCGCCGCTGTCGGCACATTCCTCACCTGCGGCGAGGTTAAACTCAACGGCGTGCAGCTCAAATGCCCCGATATAGAGATAAATCACACCCTGACAAAGGATGAGCAGGCAGCTGTAGCCAAAGCTGCACGCGGCTTCGTTGGCAAAAAGAGCGACCCTATGACCCTTGTAAACTCCATCTACACCGAGGCACTGGGCGCAAGCCCCGCGCTGGGCAGCGAAAAGCAGGTGTTTGACGGCGTGTTCGGCTTCTTTGGCGGCACGACCTCCCACCTGACCATAACGGCAGACGAGCGGTATTTTAATCTTGTGGCAGATGCCGTTTACGGCGGCAGATACGTGGTCAACAGCACCGTGCTGACCAAGCGTACCTCGGTGGTCAGACCCAATATGCTGATGACAGGTGACGTTCTGGTGGCAGCGGCAGACGTCAATGCCAAAACCTGCACAGTATATATGATGCTGGACAACGGATGCCTGATGGAACTGGATTATTCGGCCGGCGCCAGAATAATCTCTGCAGCAGAAAGCGAAGACATACTGATGAAAGTGCTTGCCAAGCACGCATTCGTACTGCTGCGCCCCTCTTACGGAATGTAATTTTTTTGCAATATAAATCGGTAAAATTGATTCGGGAGAAAAAACTATGAAAAAACTTGACGAAAGACAAAAAGCGCTGGTTGCAACAGCCGAGAGCTATTTTGCACGCGGCGTATACCTGCAGTATGACGATACAAGAGCGGTTTCGGGCAATGTAGTCAAGCCCCCCGTATACCGCTGGGCAAGATACTACCTCAACAGCCCCGAGGACACCACAAGCCAGAACATCACCTACACCAACTGCGCCAAGTTCACCTACGACGTGTACATGGACGCGCTGGGTCTGGATATTGTCAACTGGTGCACCGAGATGCTTATCCGTGACGGCACTCAGGAGGTCTACCGCTATGAGGTCAAGTTTGACGAGACACCCGAGCGCAAGGAGCTGGTAGAGCGCACCTTTACCAATGCCCTGCGTGTAGGCGATATCATCGTCAACCGTCACGTCCGCGGCGGCGGCCACGCAATGCTGTACATGGGCAACGGCAATATCATCCATTCCATGGGCTCCCGTCCCGGCAACTATAACTACACCGAGAAAAAAGACTACACCGAGCCCTACGGCACCGTGGTCAAAATGACCGTCAAGGATCTGTTCACCCCCGGTCACCTGAGATACGTGTTTACCGAGGAGCTTAACCTGCAGATCATCCGCCCCCTGACCAAGTTCACCGATGCCGCCGTTACCGAAAACGCCATGGCAAGAATGAAGAATCTCATGGGCATCTATGCAGAAAAACTGTGCTCTCACACCATCGGTCAGACTGTTGATCTGGGTGAGGAGATGACCTTCTCCTACTATATCCGCAACGACCGCGACAATGCCGTCAAGGTGCTCGTCACCGACGAAGTGCCCGAAAAGACCGAGTATATTTCCGGCGGCGACATCTATGCAGGCGGCAAGCTGCGCTGGAACATCAATCTGGCATCGGGCGCTGCTACCACCGTGTCCTACACAGTCAGAGTCAAAAATGACCCCGCACTCTACGGCTCCTATATTCAGGGCGCAGCCGGCAAGGTCAACGGAGTCAGCTTCCGCTGCCCCGCTGTCACAGTGGGCAAGAACCTGAGCGCAGACAAGCAGCAGGCGGTAGCTCAGGCAGCCTCCAAGCTGGCAGGCAGCACTCTTTGCGGCACCGAGCTTGCAGCCAAAGTCTACGCAGACGCAGGCATCAATACCGCTCTTGACTCCGCAGAGGCTATCCTCAGCGATCTGTTTGTACCCTACAAGGGTGTCAGCGACACACATTTTGAGCTGAACACCAACGGCAAGTATATCAATATGCTGGCTCCCATCATGTATGGCGGCAGAGTTGTTGATACAAGCGACAAGTATCTTGGCCGCCGTACCGACGGCATATTTGCCCATCAGATATCGGCAGGCGACGTGCTTGTTTGCACCGAGAATCAGGACAACAGCAGCGCCGAGGTTTATATCTTCTGCGGCGATGGTATGCTGGCAGCCGACAAAAACGGCGCAAAATACCTGAACAAGCAGGAGACCGACGACGTTTTGATGAGCGTAATGGGCTACTGCAAGTTTGCCCTCGTCCGTCCCGCCATGCAGTAATGTGTAAATGAGGTGAATCAAATGAACGATATTCAAAAAGCACTGGTCGCAGCAGCCAAAGCATATTACGCACGCGGCACATATCTGCAGTACGACGATACAAGAGCGGTCACAGGCAACGTAGTCAAGCCCCCCGTATACCGCTGGGAGCGCCACAAAAACTCCCCCGAAGACAGCACCCGTCAGCGCACCAACTACACCAACTGCGCCGCATTCTGCTACGATGTTTACAAAAACGCCCTTGATCTCGATATAATCAACTGGTGCACCGAGGATATGATGAACGATGCCTCCCAGCACGCTTTCCGCTATCAGGTGCAGTTTGACGAGACCGAGGAGCAGAAGAAGAACATAAGAGATCTGTATATGGATATGCTGCAGCCGGGCGATATCATCGTCAATCGCCACGTCCGCGGCGGCGGCCACGCAATGTTCTATATCGGCGACGGCAAGATCATCCATTCCAGCGGCAGCAACCCCTGCAACTACAATTATGACAACAAATGCGATGGCCGTGAGTCTTACGGCTCTATCGAAAAGATGGACGTATCCGTCCTGTTCGATCCCGAGGCACAGAGAATGTACACCTTCGGCACCGAAAAAAACATCGCGATCATCCGTCCTCTGCTGGTATTCAAAGATGCAGTCCCCACCGAGAGCGCAATGAACCGCGTCAAATATCTGCAGGACATTTTTGTAGAAAAACTGTCCTCTCACACCATCGGTCAGACCGCAGATATGGGCGAGGAGATCACGTTTACATACTACGTCCGCAATATGCGTGACACCGCGGCAGATATTACCGTATGGGATGCTGTCCCCGAGTACACCGAGTACGTAAGCGGCGGCGAGTATGCACACGGCGAAGTCAAATGGGCATTCAAGCTTGAGGCAGGTGAGGAAAAGTACATTTCCTACACCGTCAGAGTGCTCAAGGATGCTCAGCTTTACGGCAAGTTTATCCAGACTGTCGGCAAGGTCTGCGGCGTTGAGGTCAAGTGTCCTGCCATAATGGTGGGCAAGCACCTGAGCGCAGACAAGCAGCAGGCAGTAGCTCAGGCAATCGAGAGCCTGCGCGGCGCAAACGAGCAGGATACCGCTCTTGTCAAGCGTCTGTACAGCCTGATCGGTGAAAAAGCCGACATCGGCAGCGCAAAAGAGATCTTAGACGGCATCTTCGTACCCTACAAGGGCGTCAGCGACACCCACTTTGAGCTGGCACAGAGCGGCAAGTATATCGATATGCTTGTACCCATCATGTACGGCGGCAGAGTGGTCGACTCCTCTGACAGATTCCCCCTGAGACGCAGAACCGCAGGCATCTTTACAGATGAGATCATGGCAGGCGACGTGCTTCTGTGCGCTGAGGATACCGGAAACACCGCCGTTACCGTATATATCTTTGGCGGTATCAATATGCTCAAGATCACCCCTCAGGGCGCACAGGTGCTCTACGGTGACGAGATCGACGACGTGCTGATGGGCGTTATGGGCTACTGCAAGTTCGCTCTCATCCGCCCCGCAATGAAATAAGAGACAAATAATTTTTTGATAAAAATCAAACAGGAGGATTCATTATGAAAAAACTGACCGCACTGATTTTGGCTCTTGCGATGCTGACAGCAGTCTTTGCAGGCTGTGGCGACACTGACACTCAGGCAGATCAGCCCGACAATTCCCAGACCGGCACAACCACCCCCGACGATACCAACAAGGATCAGGGTGAGCAGAGCGGCACAGCCGACAGCGGTAACACCGACACCGGCACCACCACCCCCGACAGCGGCAGCACCTCTACCGATACCCCCGCAACAAGAGAAGATCCCGATCCCACCACCCTGCGTGAGTTTGACACTCCCGAGCAGGAGGCTCTGGTAGTTGTAGCAGAGGCATACTACGCCCGCAAGGTCTACCTCCAGTACGAAGATACAAGAATGGTTCAGGGCAACGTTACCCAGCCCACCTACTACCGTTGGCAGAAGCACGAAAACTCCCCCGAGAGCCTGTCCAGCCAGTACACCGGCTACACCAACTGCGCAGCATTCTGCTATGACGTTTACAAAGAAGCTTTTGACCTGGATATAGTCCATTGGTACACCGCAGCGCTGAATACAGCTACCGATATGCACGTCTTCTACCACACTATCCGCGGCAACGAGACCGAAGAAGAAAAGAAGCAGATCGAGCAGCAGTTCAGAGATACCGTGCAGCCCGGCGATATCCTCAATTGCATCCACAAGGGTCAGGACAGCGGTCACGCTATGCTGTACGTTGGTGACGGCAAGATCCTCCATTCCTCCGGTACTGTCTACAACTACGACACCAACAAGGACGTTATCGAAGCACGAGGCACCGTTCAGTATCTTGAGCTGAACGAGATCTTCTCCACCGAGGGCAAGTGCTACTTCTGGGGCGAGACCGCATTTGCCATCGTTCGTCCTCTGATCAAGTACACCGATGCACAGATCACCGAGGAGACCAAGATCAGAGTCGAAAAGATGCAGAACGTCTACATCGAAAAGCTCAGCTCCCACACCATGGGTCAGACCGTTGATCTGGGCGAGGAGATCACCTATACCTTTATGGTTCGCAACGGCAGAACCCATACCATCGATATCGAAATCAGCGACATCATTCCCCAGTACACCACCTATGTAAGCGGCGCAGACAAGGTCGAAGGCGACAAGATCTCCTGGCAGGTCAAGATCCCCTCCGGCGAGACCAAGAAGATCTCCTTTACCGTCAAGGTCGACAACAACCCAGAACTGTACAACGGCGGCTACATCTACAGCGCTGACGCAAAGGTCGGCGGCATCGGCGTTACCTGCCGTCCCGTATTCGTCGGCAAGCATCTGAGCCAGGACGATCAGGCAAAGATCACCGCAGCCTGCGACACTCTGGGCATAACCACCCTCAAGGGCATCGCACTTGCTCAGGAAATCTATGCCAAGGCAGGCGTGCAGATCGATGAGCTGCCCCACGAGAGCGACCTTATCGCATCCCTGTTCAAGCCCTACGGCACAACAATGAACCACAAGGAGTACAACACTCAGAGCGAGTACTTTGGTATGGTAGCTCCCACCATGTACGGCGGCTACTACGTTGTCCGCAGCGATGCATACAACAAGGAGCGCACCAGAGGTATCTACGGCAGCCAGATCAGTGCAGGTGACATCCTTGTCTGCAAAGAGATCAACAAGTTCCAGTGCTACCTGTACGCAGGCAAGAACAAGGTCGTTGACCTGACCACAGGCAAGCTGCTCGATCTGGGCAAGACTCAGGAAGCTCTGCTCAGCACCATCGGCTACGATCAGTTTGTAGTCATCCGTCCCGCAATGAAATAAGCTGTATATAATTGCGGCAGGGCTTTGCCCTGCCGCTTTTTTAGAACACGGGAATATTTTTGTCTTGCAAATGTGACAAAAATAGTATATAATGGCAAAAAGGAGATGATCTGATGAAAAGACCGCTGAGCCTTATTCTGGCTTTGATTATATTGGCGCTGACCGCAGTTGGCTGCGCAGACAAAATCCCCTCTGCAAATGAGCAGGACAAAACCGCGGCAGGGGAGGACAATACCGCTTCTGTCTTACAGACTACGGACAATACCGAGCAGCCTGCCGATAATACAACCGATAATACATCTGATAATACATCCGATAACGGTCAGCCTCAGCAGACCGTCTCCGATGAGTCGGGCATACCCCCGCTTGTCAAGCCCTGGGAGAGCGCACCCTTAAACGGCGGGTATATCTCCGAGGCGGCAGAGGCTATCGTCACGGTAGCCGAGAGCTATCTTGCCCGCAAAATGTGGCTTCAGTACGAGTGCACCAATATATACGAGACTCTGCCCGGCACCTCTCGGGTAAGACGCACCCAGCAATATCTCAACACACCCGAGGATTGCACAAGCCAGAATATCGGTTATACCATGTGCTCATTTTTTGCCTATGACGTGTTATATCAGGCATTCGGCATTGATATGAAAACCAGCTCAGGCTTTGCGGGCGCTACCGATATGCAGGTGTTCAATTACACCATAACAGGCAAAGAAACCGATCTTGAAAAGCGCCGGGTCGAGCAGCGGTTTCTGGATACTTTGCAGCAGGGCGACATCATAGTCAACAAGCACCGCGTCAGCTCGGGACACGTGCTTATCTATATCGGTGACGGTATGATAATCGACAGCGCGTATTTTGGCTCTCAGGGCGGCGGCAACTATGACCTGAGCGCTAACAAAGATCTTATCGAAAAGAACGGAAGCGTACGTTACCGCGAGGTAATGAGCTTTTTTGAGACCGATAACTATTACTACTTCTGGGGCGAAAAACTGTGGGCAATCGTCCGCCCGTCCCTCAAGTATGAGCTGAATATCACCGAGCAGACACAAAACCGCGTTAAAAACCTCAAAAATATCTATGTGGAAAAGCTGTCCTCCCATACGGTGGGACAGAGTGTGGATATAGGCGAGGAGATAACCTTTACCATCAATATCCGCAACGACCGCGACAGCGCGGCAACCTTGCAGGTCGAGGCAGAGGTGCCTCAGTATACCGAGTTTGTCTCGGGCGCGCAGGCGCCCACGGACGGCAAGCTTATGTGGGAGGTCACGGTAGAGCCCGGCAAGCAGCAGGCGGTTGTCTACACAGTCAGAGTGCTTGATGACCCCGCTCTTTACGGCAGCTATGTTTCGGGCGAGGGCAGTACGGTAGGCGGCGTAAACGTCCGCTGCCGCGATATGTATATAGGCAAGCACTTGTCTTCTCAGCAGACTGTCAGCATACGCACCTCGCTGCACAACACATCCCAAATAACCGAGCGGTATATGGATATGGCAAAAATCATCTACAACAACGCAGGACTTGAGCTTGACCTGCCCGAAACGGGCGAGCTGCTCGACAGTCTGTTTGTCAAGTCTCCTGCCAGCGACAAGCACTATATACTCAATCAGGACAGCCCCTACTATGATATGATCGTGCCCACTATGTACGGCGGATATTACTGCTGCGAGGAGTACGACATCGGTCGCACCGCCGACGTGTACGGCTGCAAACTGTACATAGGCGATATTCTGGTGGCAAGAGAGGGCGACAATCTTTACGCATATATTTTTGTGGAGGGAAGCAAGGTGCTCAGCCTGAAAACCGGCAACACCCTGTACGCAATCAAAGGCAGAGATCAGCTGCTGACACTTATCGGCAGAGACGTGTTTGCCGTCCTCAGACCCTCCATGGCGCAGTAAAAAGCCTTGACGATGCATTTATAAGCGGCTGGGGTATGGAGCGATATGTGTTTTTGCGCCCCGCTGCCGTGTATAACAATTATGACTGAACACCACCCCTTATATGAGAAAGGAGACGGTATATGAAAAAATTATCGGGAATTATTCTGGCGCTTATGCTGATGGCAGCCGTTTTTGCAGGCTGCGGTGAGCAGACTGCCTCTGCACCCGAGGACAAAGATACCCTGCAGCAGGAGCAGAGCAACGATCAGCAGAATACCGACCCCACACCCGCCCCCGACACAAAGCCTGATGATACCACCGCCGATGATACCACCGCCGATGATACCACCGCCGACGAGCTTATCGCCGATGACGGCATCCCCGAGCTTGTCATCCCCTGGGAGAAAAATCCCCTTAACGGCGGCTATATCTCTGCCGAGGCAGAGGCTATAGTAACGGTTGCAAAAGCCTACTTGGCACGGGAGATATGGCTGCAGTACGATTGCTCCAGATTGATGAAAGACCTGAGCGGCGTTAGCAAAGTCACCCGTCCCCAGTATCATACAAACTCGCCCGAAGACTGCACAAGCCAGAACACAGGCTACACCAACTGCTCGGCATTCACCTATGACGTGTATTGGGAAGCCTTCGGTCTGGATATCAAAGCCAGCGGCACCAACGCCCTCCGCGACGCGGTGGATATGCACGTGTTCACCTACTACATAACGGGCAACGAGACCGAGTATGAGCGCAGACTGGTCGAGCAGAACTTCCTCAACTCCCTGCAGCAG
>JAFYMQ010000049.1 GCA_017556565.1 Clostridia bacterium
CAAGACCATGCTGACAACACCTTCCTGCGTTCCTGCCGTAGGCGGATTTGAGGATACAGGTGCACAGATAGATCCTGAGGACGTAGCAGCTACTATGGAGTATGACTGCTGCGTAGGTCTGGGAGAGATGATGAACTTCCCCGGTATTCTTTACGGCAACCCCCACACCCACGGTATCGTTGCCGAGACCCTCAAGGCAGGCAAGATACCCACAGGTCACTACTCTCTGCCCGAAAACGGCTCGGGCCTCAATGCATATATTGCCAGCGGTCTCAGATGCTGCCACGAATCCACAAGAGCCGAAGATGCGCTTGCCAAGATGCGTCTTGGTATGTATGCTATGCTGCGTGAAGGCTCTGCATGGCACGACCTCCACGAGGTTGCAAAAGCTGTTACAGAGCACAAGGTTGACAGCCGTTATGCATGTCTGATCTCCGACGATACACATCCTCATACACTGATCCAGCACGGACATCTTGACTATATTGTCCGCCGCGCCATCGAAGAGGGCATAGATCCCGTAAGCGCTATCCAGATGGTTACCATCAATCCCGCACAGTGCTTCCAGCTTGATCATGAACTGGGCAGTGTTGCTCCCTCCAAGTGTGCAGACCTTGTGCTGATCGATGACTTGAATAACTGCCATGTAACCGACGTATTTATTGACGGTGAACTGGTTGCACAGAATGGCAAACTTACCAAAGATTTTGGTACATACACCTATCCTGCCAAAGCTATGAGCTCGGTACATCTTGACAAAGTCTCTGCAGCAGATTTCAAGATCCCCTGTGATGGCGATCAGGCAAAAGTCCACGTTATAGAGATCATTCCCGCAAGAGTCGGTACATTTGACAAGATCGTAACTCTGCCCGTAGTAGATGGCTGCATTCCTGCTGATCCTGAACAGGATGTGCTCAAAGCAGTCGTATTTGAGCGTCACAAGGGCACAGGCACAGTAGGCAAGGGCTTTACCAAAGGCTTTGGTATCAAGCGCGGCGCTCTTGCTCAGACAGTTGCACACGATGCGCACAACCTGCTTGTTGTCGGCAGCAATGATGAGGATATGGCGCTTGCCGCAAATACCCTTATCGAGTGCGGCGGCGGTCTTGTTGCTGTTCTTGACGGCAAGGTTCTCTGCGTTGTCGAGCTGCCCATTGCCGGCCTGATGAACGATAAGCCTATTGATGTGATGAGCGCGGCTATAGAAAAAATGGAGCATACATGGGCAGAAATGGGCAGCGCACTGCCTTCACCCTTTATGACCATGGCGCTGATTCCTCTTGCTTGTCTGCCTGAAACACGCCTCACAAACAGAGGTCTTGTAGATTGCAGAACTTTTGAGTTCATTGATCTTATCGTCAAAGACTGATTACTAAAAACGCGCATTTTTGGGTATACACGATATTATGACAGACTTGGACGATAAGTTTGACAAACTTTTGCGTATCAAAACATCGGGGCGCGATGATCTTATAGCTGACGGGTACAGATATCCCTATGAGCCTACGCCGTATTGCGTTCTTGAGCGGCTTGTTGACAGCGGATATATCACAAGCAGCGATACCGTTCTGGACTATGGCTGCGGCAAGGGAAGAGTCGGATTGTTTTTGGCATACAGGACAAAAGCCAAAACAATAGGCATTGAATATGACGAGAGAATGTATCGGCATGCCGAAGATAATCTCAAAAACTGTGCCAAAAGCATTAGTGCAGAGCTTGTTCACACCCGTGCAGAAGAATATGAAGTAGCTTGCGAAGTTAACAGATGCTATTTTTTCAATCCTTTTTCTGCTGAGATACTCCACAAAGTTATGGCGAGGATAATGGAATCCTATTATTCATCACCGCGTGAGATAATTCTGTTTTTCTATTATCCGTCTGAGGAATATATATCCAGCCTCATGTCTGTTGATCAGCTGGAGTATGTAGACGATATTCCGTGCGGAGATCTGTTTGATCCTGATAATACCCGTGAGCGTATCGCGATTTTCAAGTTGCCAACTATGTAATAAAAAATCCTGCCAGAGCATGGCAGGATTTTTTGTTCAGTTAAGGTTTGCGGATGAGCGTGTTGAGCAGCATTGCCACAAATGTTAGTCCGAGAAGCATCAAGAACGTTGTGCTGTAGCCGCCCGTGGCTTCGAGTATCTTGTTGGATACTGTGGCGATAAGCGAGCCGCCCATAACGGTGAATGTCATAAGCGCCATATTAATGGAGAAATACTTCATTCCAAAAAAGGACGATGTGAATGCAGCGGTGATTGTGGGGCAGGAGCCATAGGATATTCCGGTCAGGCAAAGACCGGCAATACACAAGGGGAGAGAGCCTATGGATACCGAGAGCAGGGTGATACCGGCTGCGATTATTGTCAGTGCATTTGCACACAGCATAGTCTTGCGTCTGCCGATAGTGTCAAAAACCGCGCCTGTGACGATTCTGCCGATACCGTTGCAGACAGAAAGTACGCCGACAAGAGAAACAGCAAGAGACTCGGGTGCATTGACAGAGAGCGCCATATCTTTTGCAAAACTTATGACCGAGCTGCCTACAGCAGCAAGGAAGCTGATGCATATAAATGCCATCCAAAAGGAAGGACGAGCAAGCATCTGCAGGGATGTGTAATCCTGCTTGTCAAAGTTTTCTGCTTTGTTGTCAGCTTTTGCTTTGGGCTGAGGAAGAACGGTATTTGCGTCAGGTTTGCGCAGCAGGAGAGCGGCGATAACCATAATCACACAGATTGATATACCCAGTGCTATAAATGTGCCACGCCAGCCTATAGAGCTTTTGAACAGGCTGTTGGCTGCGTTGCCAAGTATGAGAGCGGACGTGCCGAATCCCATCATAAGACAGCCCGAGCAGAGACCTTTTTTATCAGGGAACCATGCGCTTACGGTCGCAATGACTACGTTATAGGCAATACCGACGCTTGCACCTGCAAGCACACCGTATGTGATATATAGGATTAAAACAGAATTGGTGCGTATGGCTGATGTTGCGATGAATCCTGCGGCAGCCAACACACCCGATGCGATCAGCGCTATACGATGCCCCAGGCGCCTGGAAAGCTGAGCTCCCAGCAATCCGCCAATGCAGAAGAAACTCATCGCTATTGTAAAGTTGAGTGCAAGCTGAGATGCGCTCCAGCCAAACTCGGCGGCGAGAGGAGATTTGAGTATCGACCAGGCATACAGTACTCCTGCAAAC
>JAFYMQ010000050.1 GCA_017556565.1 Clostridia bacterium
AGGGTCGGGTCTCTGCGCCCGACCGCCTAATCAATCTGTCGCAAAGCGACACATTAACATTTTGCGGAGCAAAATATTTCATATTTGCAGAGCAAATATTTCATCGCGTTAGCGATTTCACTTTTGCCGCAGACAAAAACTGCATTGCGAGCAACGCGAGCTCTGCCTTCTGTCTTCTGCATTCTCTTTACTCGTCCATTAGTTTTATTCCGTCGGGGTGGGTGGATCGGATATGGGTTTTTACCGCGTTGACCAAAGCTGCCGAGTATATATTATTCTCATCGCTCAGCCGTCTTGAGTAGTGTATGACACGGCTGGGCAGCACAAACTCGGGCTCGTGGAGCTTGACAGTGCCGCTTTTTTGCAGGGAGTCGGCAACTGAGCAGGGCACGATCGCCCAGCAGTCGCGACCCTCAAAGAAATACTTCAGCTGCTGGATGACCGAGATGCTGACCTTGGCGCGGGTGGTTTTACCGAAGGTCTCGGCATGCCAGCTGTCCACCGCCGAGCACCAGCTGACGTAGATCTCTTTTGCCGGGTCGAGCTCGCGCAGGGTGGGGGAGTGCCCGATGTCGGCGCGGAGTGAGGATATGACCGTCATTTTTTCGCGGAACAGGGGTGTGCACACCAGTCTGCCGTGGATGCAGGCGTCGGCGGTAAAGGACAAATCGGCCTCGCCCGAAAGCAAAGCGGGGGTGGCTTTTGCAAAGTCCATGTCCTGCACGTCCAGAGCGCAATGCTCGTTGTCCGACAGAAAGCTCTGGAACACCGGGGAAAAAAAGCACTCGGCAAGACTGTTGATGACCGACACGTGGAGTACGGCGCTTTCTTCGCGGCCCAGAGAGTTCATCTTGTCCAGCAGGTCGATATACTCCAGCGCAAGGGGGTAAAACCGCCTGCCCCACTGGGTAGGCTCAAGGCTCCTGCGCCCTTTGCCGCGGACGAACAGCTCCTTGCCCAGCTCGCGCTCAAGGGTCTTGAGCCGCAGGGACAGGGAGGACTGGCTGATGTATTGGCTTTCGGCGGCTTTTGTGATGTTTTCCAGCCGATAAACGGCAAGAAAAGCTTCTATCTCGGCAAGAGTCATTGGCTGCACCCTCTTATTCGGTAAATTATTGAGTCTGTCAAATATTATAAACCCCTAATTTTCATTTTACAATAGGCGATTGGGGTGTTATTATATGTCGGGGTGAAAAAATATGGAACAAACCAAAAAACAAAGCCTGCTGCTGCCCGTGCTTGCGGTGCTGGCGGGCAATATTATGTGGGGATTCGTCTTTGTGTTCACCAAAGCCGCCCTGCGCTACACCGAGCCTACCGTGCTGCTCAGCCACAGATTTATCTCGGCATTTTTGCTGATGAACCTGATGATGATAATAACCAAGCAAAAAGTCCGCTTAAGAGGCAAGCCAATTGGCGCGTTTGCCGTGTTTTTGCTGACCGAGCCGCTGTGCTTTATTTTTGAAAGCTACGGCGTGCTGCATACCAATGCGGTGTTCAGCGGCGTTATGCTGGCGTCTGTCCCTGCGGTGTCTACCATAGTGGGATTTTTGTTCCTCAAAGAAAAACCCACCGTCCGTCAGCTTGCCTACGTGCTGATACCTATCGCGGGCGTGGTGCTGGTCACCCTCAACGGCAGCTCGCTGGGTATAGTCAAGCCCATCGGCGTGGTGATGCTGGTGGGCGCCTGCCTCAGTTCGGCATTCTACAAGACCGCAAACCGCCGCGCCGCCGAGCATTATACGTCCTTTGAACGCACCTACAGCGCTATAGGACTGTGCGCCGTGTTCTTTACCGTCTGGGCGCTGCTCTACTGCGGCAAAGACCTGAGCCTGTTCGTCGCGCCCTTTGAGCATACCAGCTACACCCTGACCATAATATTCCTCAGTCTGTTCAGCTCGCTGATAGCCAACCTGCTGATAAACTACGCCGCAGGCAAAATGCCCGTGTTCGTGCTGGCAACTCTGGGTACGGTGGTAACCCTGTGCTCCATGATAAGCGGCGCGGTAATATTGCACGAGCCCCTGACTGTATGGATGGTGCTGGGAGCGTTGCTTATTTTGGGCGGCGTTACGGCGATATCTATATCGAACAATAAGAAAAAGTAAAGAACGGATATTAAATGCACAATAAAAAAGCCTCCCCTTGTTGCAAGGGGAGGTGCTGAACGTAGTGAAGCGGAGGGGATAATTTTATATATCCCCTCAGTCAGCCTTTGGCTGCCAGCTCCCCTTGATTTACAAGGGGAGCTTTTTTATTTCTTTGTCGGCTTGCCGACACCTTCGCTCTTAGCTCTTAACTCTTAGCTATTCGCTCTCTTTATCACCTTTCCGGCGCGTACACCGGGGATGGAGATGCCGTTTTCTACAGCTATTGTGCCGTTGACCAGCACCCAATGCACGCCCTGACAGCGGCGGCGGGGATGCACGTAGTCGGCGCAGGCGTGGAGCTTATCGTATTCGATGATGGCGATGTTGGCGTCCCAGCCCTCGCACAGCTTTCCGTGGTTGCCCAGCTTGAGTGCCTGTGCGGCATCCCAGGTTATGTTCTTGACCGATTCTTCCATGGTTCTCAGGCGGAAATCTCTCACCAGCTCCAGTCTGCGCACCGTTGTTCCTGCGCTGCGGGGATGACCGCCGCCCACTTTTTCGGGATCGATGCGCTCGTTGCCCCAGTTGGATGTGTCTGCTCCGCAGAAAACTCTGGGATGGGCCATAATGTTCATCAGGTCGGGTACGCTGATATGGAAATACACGCCCTGTGCAACGCCGCCGTTGGCGATCAGCAAATCGCACATTGCATCGATGGGCTCTTTGCCCTGCTCGCGGGCGATCTGACCCAGGGTCTTGTTGACCAGTTCGGGGGTCTTGGCGGCCGAGGTGATCAGCGAGCCGTCAAATCCTGCGTGGAAAATGCCGCTCTCAAACTCGTCAACCTCGTTGAAGATCGAGTAGAGGATCTGCTGCCGTACTTCGGGTTTTTTGATATTCTCGAGCCACACGTCGGTGCCGCCGACCAAAAACTTGGGCGGGATCTGGCTGGACAGGGGAGCCGAGCCTGCGGTGTAGGGGTACTGGTCGGCATAAACGTCCACGCCGCGTGCGGCTGCCTCGTCCATCTCGCGCAGAACCTGCCAGGATGCGCCTGCGTTGGATGCGCCCATGACCTTCAGGTGGGAGATGAATGCGGGGACTTTTGCCTCCTCGGCGATGCGGATGACCTCACGCACAGCGGGGATAAGGCTGTTGCCCTCGCCGCGGATGTGGCTGACGTACATACCGCCGTAGGGCGCCATGATTTTTGCCAGATCGATAAGCTCCTCGGTGGTCGAATAGACCGAAGGTGCATAAACCAGACCGGTGCTCATGCCCAGATATCCCGATTCCATAGCGTCCTTGACGTATGCCTGCATTTCGGCTGTCTGCTCGGGAGTGGGGTGGGCGTCCGACATGCCCATGACCTTGCCTCTGACGGCAGAATGACCCAGAAAATACGCGGTGTTGGTGCCCATGGGTACGGTCTCGGCATATTCCATAAAAGTCGAGGGTTTTGCACCGATGGTCGACCAGCGCACGACCTCCTCGTCCGAAAGACGGTGCTTGTGCTTGAGCTCGCTGTAATAGGGGGCAAGACCCGAGCCGCACTGACCGGCAACCTGTGTGGTAACGCCCTGCTCAAGATAATTGTAGCCGTCGTTGCCAAAATATACCGAGCGGTCGCTGTGGCTGTGGGTGTCGATAAAACCGGGAGTGACCTGCTTGCCGTCGGCATCGATAATGCGCTCTGCAGGCTCGTCGATCTCGGGCGCGATGCGGGCGATCTTGCCGTCTTTGACCGCGATGTCGCCGTAGAAAGCCGGCGCACCGCTGCCGTCAACTATCTGTCCGTGCTTGATAAGAATGTCGTACATAATAAAACCTCCAATAGAGTGAAGAATGCAAAAACAAGCTAATAGCTAAGAGCTAAGAGCTAATAGCTGAGGTATCCGCTTCGCGGATTTATTTGATAGGTCGCCGTAGGCGACAGAGCGTAAGCGAAGCGACGCGAGTGCGGCGCAAGATATTGGCGGATTTACTCCGACAATATCTAATCAATCGGGGTCCCCGCGAGACCTGTCTCGTGGGGGTGTCGGCTACGCCGACGGATTGGTTAGGGTGAAGTTTGCAAAGCAAGTGAAGTTGCGATGCAGTGAAGTTCGCTGCGCGAGTGAAGTTTGCCTGACGGCAAATTACGGTGTCACCTGCGGTGACAGATTGAATAGGAGGACAGTCGAGGACGCCTGTCCCTACAAGGGGAACGGGGGTTCGCTCTTTCAAAAGCTCCGGGGGAACGGGGTTTCGCGCATTATGGAAGCAACACTAGCGAAGACAGTACTGTTGTACGGCGAGCGACGGGTTGCGAGCCAGAATCGCGAAGGATCCGTTCCTAATCCATTCTCAAAATTTATCTATTTTCCTGAAGCGAATAAGGCCGATGATTATTCCCACCAATACAAAAGCCTCGGTTGCGGCGCTCAGATATGCGCCTGCGTGGGCATCGTACAGCATCCACAGGGGAGAGGTGGGCAGGTTGAGCAGGCGGGCTTTCTGTGCGTTTTCTTCTCTGAGTGCAAATGTCGCCAGCACCAGCGCCGCCATTGGCATAAGCGAAAAAATATCCTGCCAGGTAAAAATGCCGGCGATTATATACATCGCCGAAAAAACAAAGGGCCAGATTCGGTGCTGCGCCCAGGGTTTGTCTGCGTTGGCATATACGACGTTTCGGGTCAGGCTGAGTCCGTTGAGCACGGCACCCGTAAAAGCTCCCAAAAGTACAAACTGGGTTGTCAGAAACACGCAGGCAACGCACTGCATAAGACAAATGCGCAGGGTGGTTTTTGCCTGAAACGAGGCAAAAAGCATACCCATACCCACGATCGAGCATATTTGCGCGGCAATAAAAGACATGATAAGCCCTCCTGTCTGGCAATTGCGAGGATTAGATAAATAGTAGCCAAAATAAAAGAATAAGTCAAGTCCGAATTGCTTTTTGCAGCATAGGGTGCGCAGGGCAAAAAAATGGCGAAAAAGCTTTTATTTGTAGGGGAGAAACCTATATTCGTTCTTGACAAGAGGGTAGAAAATATAATATACTTTATTATATAAAAAAAGGGAGATTTTTTGTGACTGACGGAACGAGTGGCTTAAACCACAGGGGAGCAAAAAATCATATTTATGCCGACCGTCTGGGCAGTCCTTTTCCTGAGTACACGTTGCATAGGAACAGGTCTGTCCCTTTTTGTTTTTTGCCGAGAGCAAAAAACAAAATGAATTGCAGATTACATCTGCATGAATTGAAAGCTAACGCTTTCATAAATTGCCCTGCGGGCATGAATTGAGCCTATGGCTCGTGTAGGTGTCGCCACAGGCGACCTATCAAATAAAGTCCGCTGCGCGGACACCTTCATGCGGCGACAGACGCAATTCATAATACTTGTATTTCATCTTTCGGAGGTTTATTCTATGAAAAAAGTCGCCATCATAATGGGCAGCGACAGCGATCTGCCCGTAGTCGAAAAAGCCGCTCAGA
>JAFYMQ010000051.1 GCA_017556565.1 Clostridia bacterium
AAGGGCAAGCCCGGTATGTTCTTTGCGGTTGAGCTTGGCGCTGTGATCTCGGCAGCTATACTCTACTACATATTCCGCAAGGAAAAATCTCCCATCCCCAAGAGCAACCAGATGACCGAGGTAAAAGATTTTGTCCCCACCGTGCTGCTTGTAGGCACAATCGTGCTTCTTATCTGCGCATCCTTTATTCCCAACAAGCCCTCCGTCACCAACGGTCTTATCTGCTGCGTGTTGCTTGTTATCAGTATTGTTTATAACTTCTGCAGAAACAAGACCAAGCTTTCTGTTCTGTCTCCCATCAAGGCAATCGATTTTGAGACTCTTGGCCTGCTGGTCGGTCTGTTCATCATGATCGGCGGTATCTCCAATATGGGTGTTATCGATGCACTGGCAAAGCTGCTTGCAAAGCTGGGCAACGGCAACGTATTCCTCATGTACACAATCATCGTATGGGCATCGGTTATTATCTCGGCATTCATCGACAATATCCCCTACGTTGCAACCATGATCCCCGTCATTGCAGGTCTTGCCCTTGAGATGGGCTGCGATCCCACTCCCCTCTACTTTGGTCTGCTGTCGGGTGCAACTCTGGGCGGCAACTGTACCCCCATCGGTGCATCTGCGAATATTACCGGTATCGGCATCCTCCGCAGAGAGGGTTATGACGTCAAAAACGGCGACTTCTTCAAGATCGGTATCCCCTTCACCCTTGCAGCAATTATCCCCGCATACGGATTTATCTGGCTGCTGTTCGGTGCATAAACCAAACCCAAGCATAAGCCCTGTACTCAAACGAGTGCAGGGCTTTTTTGTTGACAGAAGAGGCAAAATACTCTATATTTTATCTATCAAAGCACAAGGAGATAAGGGCAAATGGTATACCCCGATTATTACACAAGGTTTAAGTGCACCGCCGACAAATGCAGGCACAATTGCTGCATAGGCTGGGAAATTGATATAGACGAAGAAACACTCGGCTACTATGATATGGTGCCCGGTGATATAGGTCAGCGTATCAGGGATAATATCACATACGGCGATCCGTCATGCTTCAAAATGACCGCTGACAACCGATGCCCTATGTTAAATGAGCGGGGTTTGTGCGAAATAATGCTCAATCTTGGAGCTGACAGTGTATGCGATATTTGTTATGAGCATCCGCGGTTTTACAACGACTTTGACACTCATACAGAATGCGGCTTGGGCTTGTGCTGCGAAGCTGCATGCCATATGATCATTGATAACAAAGATATTGTAAAGCTTGAAGGCTATACAGACGATATGCGCTCCGATCCAGATGTGATACTTCGCGACAGAGCGATTTGCTGCCTGCAAAACCGAAGCAAGCCTATAGCTGAGCGCATAAATGACATGCTCGGTCTGTTCAACATTGCCGATTGCTCGCTATCCATACCCTATTGGACAGATATTATGTACAGTCTTGAGAGACTCAGCCCTGACTGGACAAGGTGCTTAGATCTGATAAAAGAGCATTTCAGCCGGGATGCACTCCGGGATTTCAGGCAGCATATGCAGTCCAGACAGACAGAGTATGAGCAGCTTATGGTATATACCGTATACCGATATATGCTTGGCTGCCACCCCTCGCCTGCCGCTGCCGCGCTGCTTGCATATCTGTCGTACTCTGTTATCGAAGCTATCGGCGCTGCCATATACGGCGCAACCGGGGAGTTTGATCTTGATACCCAGCTTGAGATCATAAGGCTCTATTCCTGCGAGATCGAGTACTCTACAGAAAACGTCGGCATCCTGCTCGATACATTGGCAGAAAATTATTGCAACAACTGAAAACAAAAACACGTCGGTCAAACTGACCGACGTGTTTTTTATCTTTTGGCAGGTGATGCCCCGAACATTTTTTTGTAAGCTTTGGAGTACACCGAGTAATCCCTGAACCCGCATCTGAAACAGGCATCGGTGGGTGAATATCCCTGCTCGATAAGCTGCTGGGACAAAAGCAGCCGCTTGTTAGAGATATAGGCATGGACTGTATAGCCTGTTTCCGTTTTGAACTTGCGCATCATATGATACTTGCTGATATAGAATCGCTCGGCAAGATGATCTATGCTGAGATTCTCTGTTATATTGTCATTGATATATTTGAGTACCTGCACGATTTTTTCATCAAAAACCGTATCGACCGTACACTCCTGCTGCTTGAGCGAAAAGCCCGCAAGCTCGATCATCAGCTGATACAGTATTGTATCACGCATATATTGGCTGCCGTACTCGTGGCTTGAGCTCAGGCTCTCAAGCTCAGCGATAAGCTTGGATACACGCTTGCGCTGTGCGGAATTGAGCCTCAATATATGTGTGCCGCGGTCGTGGGCAACCTTGTAGCACATTTCAAGGTCACACTCATCGGTACTCTTATCGCGCAGAAAATCAGAAGATATATATATAAGTACCCGCTCGTTTGACTCGGCGGTTTCCGGCTTGTGAACGCATCCTCTGCCCACCAGCGCAATATCAAACGCCTCAAGCCTATAATGTCTGCCCTCTATCATATATGACAAAGCGCCTTTGAGCGGAATAACGATCTTGTGGAAGGTATGATAGTGAAAATCGACCTCCTCGGTCAGCGGCGAAGCAAGATGAAAAAGCCGATAATTCTCAAGCAGATAACCCCTCTCTCCGTATACAGACACACAAACGCCTCCTTTCGCATCTTTTGCTGAAATTATAGCACGATTTGCGCAGATTTTGCAAGCTATATGATATATAATGTCATCAGAATATAAAATATTTGAGGAGGATATTATGTCCAACACATCAAAAAAGAGCGATTTTCTCAAGAACTACGCCCTGCTGATAGCAATGGTCGTCGCCATAATCGCAGGCTGCATCGTAGGCGCCATCTTCCCCAAGGTCACCGAAAACGGTGAGGTAGTCAAGGCCGGCGCAACCGTACTTGCACCTTTGGGCAAGGTATTTATCAACATGATGTTCTGCATCGTTGTCCCCATGGTATTTGCCTCCATCTCCGGCGCAGTTGCCAATATGGGCAGCCGCAAGCGCGCAGGCAAGATTATGGGTACTACTATAATCACATTTGTGGTTACCGGTGCTCTTGCCGCTCTGATAATGTTCCTGCTCATGAAGATATTCCCTCCCGTTCTGCAGGCATGGAGCAATATCCCCGCCGAGGAAATGGGCGACTACGCATCCCTCTCCCAGATGATCGTCAACTTCTTTACCGCTGAGGACTTTGTCGGTCTGCTTACCCGCCGCGCTATGCTGCCTCTTATCGTATTCTCTCTGCTGTTCGGCTTTGCTGTTAACCTCAACGGCGGCAAGGAGTCTATGGTCGGCAAGTTCCTGGATGATCTGTCCGGCGTCATGATGAAGCTTTTCAAGCTGGTTACATACTATGCTCCCATCGCTTTCTTCGGTTTCTTTGCCGATCTGGTAGCAACCTACGGTCCTCAGATCACTGCCGACTACGGCAGAGCGCTGGCTGTATACTATCCTCTGTGCTTTGTATACCTGTTCACCGCATTCCCCCTCTTTGCATTCATCGGCGGCGGCAAGCAGGGTCCCAAGACAATGTTCAAGCATCTGCTCCGTCCCGCAATGGTATCTCTGGGCACCTGCTCCTCTGTTGCAACCATCCCCACCAATATGGAAGCAGCCGTAGACACCGGCATCTCCAATGATGTTACCGACATCGTTCTTCCTCTCGGTGCTACAATGCACATGGAC
>JAFYMQ010000052.1 GCA_017556565.1 Clostridia bacterium
CCCCACTATTTTGGCTGTGAGGCACATGCTGACGTGCTGCGCGAAATATACAAGACATACAATTACAAAAACTGCAGATAGTTTTTATTTTAAACAAGTATAAAGACGATATTCTTGACAGATGTAAAGGAGTATATTATGAACGAACTGCTCAAACTGATGCAAACACGCCGCAGTATACGTCAGTATACAGACCAGGCTCTGAGCAAGCAGGACATAGATGCCATTCTCAGCGCGGGCCTGCTTTCACCCTCGGGCAAAAACGTCAAGCCCTGGGAGTTTATTGTAGTGCAGGACAAGGATGTATTAAACAAGCTGGCTGAGGCAAGAACAGGCGCTGCAAACATGCTCAAGCAAGCCGCCTGCGCTATTGTTGTTATTGCCGATACCCAAAAGACCGACGTGTGGTGTGAGGACAGTTCCATCACCATGGCATACATGCATCTTATGGCACATTCACTGGGGCTTGGCTCATGCTGGATACAGATGCGCTGCCGCGAGGCACAAAACGGTCAGAGCAGCGACGATTATCTGCGCAATCTGCTGGATTATCCCCGGCATTACAGCGCCGAGGCTATACTGTCTGTGGGCGTGCCTGCTCAGCAGAGAGATGCTTATGATCTGCCCGACGTAAACGGCGGCAAGGTGCACTTTGACAAATACTGATCTATGCTACCAGTTTGCTGAGTATGTATGACAGCAGTCTGGGTGCTTTGATAACAACGACTTTCACTCTATCACCTCCCTGCTAATCAGTATATTAACCGAGCATAAAAATTGCCCCATGAATGTTTGCGCATTCATGGGGCATTATTTTTGCATTGTATCAGAAATTATATCCGCCGTTATCGAGATTTTGTTCGCCGAGCTTGAGGGTAAGACTATAAGTCTTGCCGCGGCGATAGACTTTTATATCTATCTCGTCTCCGGCTTTGAGCGCGTTACGGGCAACGACTGCGCTTGACAGATCGTAGATGCGTTCATCACCGATATGGGTAATAACGTCACCCTGTGCCAGTCCCTGAGCCTTGGCATCGGACGAGGGCATTACAGAGTTGATATACAGACCCTGTGGTATGCTGTAAAAAGAGCTTGCCATCTTGCTGATCTCGCTGACCGACAGTCCGACAATAGGTCTGCCCGATACGTAGCCGTTGCGGATAAGCTCCTCTACAATAGGCTTGACGGTGTTTATGGGGATGGCAAATCCGATACCCTCATAGCCTGTTGCAGAGATTTTTGCCGAGTTGATGCCGATGACCTGACCATGCTTGTTGATAAGCGGGCCGCCCGAGTTGCCCGAATTGATGGACGCATCGGTCTGCAGCAGGGTCATCATATTGTTGTTGATCATAAGATTACGGGACACAGCGGATATGATGCCCGCCGTTACCGAGCCCATAAGCTGACCTGTGGGGTTGCCTATGGCGACTGCCGTCTCACCTACGCGGATATCATCCGAATTGCCGAAATCGGCTGCAGGCAGGTTTTCTGCGTCTATCTTGATGACCGCAATATCGGTAAACTCATCGCTGCCTATTAGGTATGCGGCATACACAGTGCCGTTGTCAAGGGTGACCGATATACTGTCACCGCCCGATATTACGTGAGCATTGGTGACGATATAGCCATCCTCGGAGAGGATTATACCGCTGCCGCTACTGATGCTCATAAAATCGGAATAAGACTCGGTGTTGATGCCTACTACGCTGGATGCGGCTTTTTCCACCACGCCCGTAACGTCGTTGGCTATTACCAGCGTTTCGCCGTCTGCAGGTGCGCTGTCCTGGGTCATAGTAAACTTGCCGCCGCCCGAATTGGCGGTTGTACCGGCGGTCGGAGTATCCTGCTTGCCGATACCGGAGTCAAACAGACCCAGCTGGATCTTGCCCTCAAACATGCCAAAGGGTGTTCCGCTCAGCCACACGCCTACGCTGAGGGCGCCGCCAATCAATGCAATTACCAGAAGTGCGAATAAGACAGCACCTTTTCTGACCTTTGATTTGCGTTTTTTGTCATTTTGGATCTCTTCGTAACTTTTGTACGGAAAATCGTTGTACCTGTTAAAGTTATTGTCTCCGCTCATTGTCTGTTCTCCTGCGTTACTTCTGCTTTTATGGGTATTCTGAAGCAAAACTCGGTCGAGTTGTTCTCACTCTTGGCAAAAACATCTCCGCCGTGTCTGTTGATAACGGTTTTGACGATATAGAGGCCCAGTCCCGAGCCGCTTGCCGAGCCCGTGCGGGAACGATCACCCTTGTAGAATCGATCAAAAATATACTTGATATCTTCTTTGGGTATCTCGCTGCCGGTATTGATGATATTGAACTGCAGCTCAGAGTTATGCTCGGACATATATATGATGATCTTGCCGTTGTCAGGCACAAACTTGAGTGCGTTGTCCATCAGGTTGTAGATAGCCTGGAACATGGCGTCATGGTCGGCTACGATATTTATCCTGTCGGGAATATCTATCTCAAGCTCGATATTCTTCTGAGATATTTTTTGCTCAAAGCTGATTATTATCCGTCTGAGAGTTTCGGTAATATCATACAGTGCGAGATTGAGAGCCTTTTCCCCCGACTCGAAGCGGGACATCTCAAGTATGCTGCTCGCCATACGGGACAGACGTTTGACCTCGTCAGATACTATCCTGAGATAGTACTCCTGTTTGTCAGGCTTGATGGTGCCGTCCAGTATACCGTCAACAAAGCCTGCTATGGTGGTCATGGGCGTACGCAGGTCGTGGGCAACGTTGGCAACAAGTCCACGTCTGGTCATCTCGGCATTCTCAAAGGCATCCGCCATATTATTGAACGCCGCCGCCAGCTCATACAGCTCACCGCCGTACTTGTATTTGGGTATAGGCACACGGGCCGAGTAGTCGCCTTTTGCAAAGCTTCTTGATGCAAGCGCGATCTGACGCATAGGCTTGACAGTCTGTCTGACAACTATCAGTGTCACGATAAGTGTCAGTATCAGAACAAGCACCGTCATCATAACAAAATACCGGGACAGTCTGGAAAACAGATCCAGCGTGGCGGTTGCGGGCAGAGTGGCAAAAATCAGCAGAGTGCCCTGATCCTTTACCTGAGCTTTTGCGCCGACAACAAATGACGAGCTGCCCAGATATCCGCCCATTGTGGATACGCCGTAGTAGGTGCCGTCTTCTTCAAAGCCGGTTACGATGGAGTTGGGGATAACACCGGTCTCCTGATTGTAGCAGCCGTTTTTGTTGGCGATCAGCAGCAGCGCGCCGTCTTCCTGACACACGAACATGGTGCTGTCACTTTCCTCTGCCATCTGGGACATACCGGTAGTGTACATATTGAACAGTCTTGTGACGGCGTTTGAGTCCATAACGCCCTCCATATCCTTGCGAAGCTCGATATAGGATACGGTGCTGTCTATTGCCTGCTCAAGTGTGGTCTGCAATACCGAGTGCTTTTCTGCCACGGCAAATCGGTTTACCTGATACAAAAAGCTGCATCCCAGCACCACGAAGCTTAAAACTATAATTACAGCATTTGCGATAAAATGCTTGGCAAACAGGCTTTTCACCTGCTTTCACACCCTTTTCTCAGCTGAGAAGCTCGAACTTGTAGCCTACTCCCCAGACCGTTTTTATTTCCCACTTGGTGGATACATCCTGAAGCTTTTCACGCAGGCGCTTGACGTGGACGTCTACCGTACGGGTATCGCCAAAGTAGTCAAATCCCCACACGTCATCCAGCAGCTGCGCTCTGGTGAACACCCTGTTGGGCGAGCTTGCCAAAAAGTAGAGCAGCTCGATTTCTTTGGGCGGGATTTCCATAGTCTCGCCTTTGACCACGATATTAAAAGCGTTTTTGTCAATGATAAGATTGTCAAACTCAAGGCGCTTGGGTTCTTCGTCTGTTTCGAATCTTCTGAGCACGGCTTTTACTCGCGCCATGACCTCGCGCATCTCAAAGGGCTTGGTTATATAATCGTCTGCACCCAGCTCAAGACCTGCGATCTTGTCAATCATCTCACCCTTGGCGGTCAGCATGATAACAGGTGTTTTGGAAAAGGTTCTGAGTTCGCGTATCATCTGATTGCCGTCCATAACGGGCATCATCAGATCAAGCAGCACCAGATCGGGATGCACTCTCTTAAAGACGCGCAGACCCTCGGAGCCGTTCTGTGCGGTTTCAACGGTATAGCCTTCCTGCTCAAGATACATACGCAGAAGCTCTCTGATATTGCTCTCATCTTCGACTATCAAAACAGTTTTGGGCATATGTTTACCTCCTGCTTTATTTTTTGTTAAGGGTATTATACTACAAAAAATGCTCCATTGGTTTACGATTTTGTAAACAAAACCGATATTTATCGGGCAAAATGCAGTTTCCCCACTCTTATAGCAAAAATCACTTGAGCCAACCGAAAGATTGTGTTATAATCCTAATGTTAAAGAGAAAATCAAAGGAGACGCTTATATATGAAGCTTGGTATCGTCGGACTGCCCAACGTAGGCAAGAGCACACTTTTTAATGCGCTGACAAATCTCAAGGCCGCTTCGGCCAACTATCCTTTCTGCACAATCGACCCCAACGTGGGTATAGTCAACGTTCCCGATCCCCGTCTGGATGCGCTGGCTGCTATATACAACCCCAAGAAGATCACCCCCGCTATACTGGAGTTTGTTGACATTGCAGGTCTGGTCAAGGGTGCTTCCAAGGGCGAGGGTCTGGGCAACAAGTTCCTTTCCCATATCCGTCAGGTGGACGTTATTGTTCACGTTGTAAGATGCTTTGAGGATGAGAATATCATCCACGTAGACGGCTCTATCTCCCCCGTCCGCGACATCGAGACTATCAATCTTGAGCTTATCCTGTCCGATATCGAGGTGCTCACCCGCCGCATCGACAAGTCCGAAAAGCTTGCCAAGGGCGACAAGAAGTACCAAAGCGAGGTCGCACTCTTAAAGTCCCTGCTTGCTCATCTGGAAGAAGGTCAGTCGGCACGTACATTCACAGCTCCCACCGACGAGGCTCAGGAGATCATAGACTCTGTCGAGCTGCTCTCCTCCAAGCCCGTTATCTATGCCGCCAACATGAGCGACGGTGATATGAGCAGCGCGCTGGACGGCAACGAGCGCTACAAGACCATCTCCGAGTTTGCCAAGAACGAAGGCAGCGACGTTCTGCCCATCTGCGCATCTCTGGAGAGTGAGATTTCCGAGCTGACCGCTGAGGAAAAGGAAATGTTCCTGTCCGAGCTGGGACTTGAGCAGTCGGGTCTTGACAGACTTATTACCCTCTGCTACAGCCGTCTGGGTCTTATCTCCTACCTGACCGCAGGTGAGCCCGAGGTCAGAGCATGGACTATCACCGCAGGCACCAAGGCTCCTCAGGCAGCAGGCAAGATCCACTCCGATATCGAACGCGGCTTCATCCGCGCTGAAACCATTGCCTTTGAAGACCTCAAGACCTATGGCTCCTATGCAGCCGCCAAG
>JAFYMQ010000053.1 GCA_017556565.1 Clostridia bacterium
GAATCTTCCTTTGCCTATGCTTTCGGGAATCCAGTTAACAGTATTGTTGTTGCGGATAAGATTATCTCTTACCGCGGTCATTTTTATAAACCAAGTATCTCTTGCGTAGTAGATAAGAGGCGTGTTACATCTCCAGCAGTGAGGATACTCGTGCTCGATCTCGGCAGATGCAAAGAGTGCGCCGGTCTCCTTCATATCCTCAAGAATTGCTTCGTTGGATTTGTCATAACGCAGGCCTGCGAACTTGCCTGCCTCTTCGGTTTGATAGCCTCTATCGTCTACGGGAACGAGGGGGGGCAAACCGTAACGACGGCAGGTAACGTTATCGTCTGCACCAAAGCCGCCTGCGGTGTGTACGCAACCGGTACCGCTTTCCATGGTAACGTAATCAGCAACTACAACAAGGCTGTCACGGTCAAGGAAAGGATGTTGCGCAGTCATGTATTCAAAGTCCTTACCTGCACGGCGGTCGAGAATTTCATAGCTCTCAATGCCACCCTCAAGCATGGTCTTGCCGCAAAGTGCTTCGGCTACGATGTAGCACTCGCCGTTGTCGGCCTTAACGATTACATAGGTCTCCTCGGGGTTGAGCGCGATTGCTTGGTTGCCGGGAAGAGTCCATGTGGTGGTTGTCCAAATGATGAAGTACATCTTGGAAATATCACCGTACTTTGCCATCTTGCCCTGATCGTCCTTGAGGGCAAACTTAACAAAGATAGATGCACAAGGCTCATCCTTGTACTCGATCTCTGCTTCGGCCAGAGCGGTCTCGTCATGGGTACACCAATAAACAGGCTTGAGGCCCTTGTAGATGTAGCCCTTCTTGTACATTGCGCCAAAGACCTTGACTTCTTCTGCCTCAAAGCCGGGATCCATGGTCAGATAAGGATGCTCCCAGTCAGCCATGATGCCCAGACGCTTGAACTGCTCCATCTGAATATCAACAAAGTTCTGAGCAAACTCCTGGCAGGCGTTTCTGAACTCTGCGACAGACATGCTCTTCTGGTCGATCTTGTTTTTCTTGATGATAGCGCTCTCAATAGGCATACCGTGGTTGTCCCAGCCGGGAACGTAGGGAGTCAGGTAGCCATCCATAGCCTTGTGTCTGTTCATGAAATCCTTGAGGGACTTGTTGAGCGCATGTCCCATATGGATATTACCGTTGGAGAACGGAGGGCCGTCATGCAGAATGAACTTGGGCTTGCCCGCATTCTTTTCAAGCATGAGCTTGTAAATTTCTTTGTCCTGCCAATCCTTCAGAAAACCGGGCTCACGCTGAGGCAGTGCTGCTCTCATCGCAAACTCAGTTTTAGGCAGATTGATAGTGTTGTTGTAATCCTGAGCCATAATTCTTTATCTCCTAATCAATCTTGATTTTTATAATTCTTTCCAAATCTGAGGTCCGAGAAATTAAAGAGAGGCTTGCGTGCTGTCTCTTCCTCTTCTTCCTCCTCATCCTCTGCCTGATCGTCGGCTTCGTGTATTGTCTGTTCACGAATAACAGTTATATCAAAAAGCTTTGCATTGCTTTCGCTATTGTTATTTGCGTCCTCGCCTGCAACTTCTTCAGGCTTTGAGATGTCATCGGACAGATCAATCTCGATGGTGGGCTCGTCAACCTCGTCCTTTTCCAATACAATGGGCTGAGGCTCAACCGCGATATCGTCGGGAATATCTATCTCAAAATCAATAACCTTGTTCTTGTGGGTGTTCTCTGCCACAGCTTTATTGATGATCTCGTCCACTTCTTTGTTCTCGGTAAGTGTGATATCCTCTGCAGCTTTGTTGAGCAGATTTTTAATGCTCTGAGCATAGCCTGCGCATATATCACGCATCTCCTGCAGTCTGAGTGCATTGGCGTGGATCTCAAGATCAATATCCTGAACCTTTTTTCTGGCTTCAAGCTCGGCATTGTCAATAATATATTTTGCCTGCTGCTCTGCTTTGTCTGTAATTTCTTTTGCGGTTACCTGTGCGGTATACAGAGCCTTGCGCATTTCTTCGTCAACGGCGCGGTATTCGTCTATCTTGTCAACAAGAACACGCATCTTGGCCTTGAGCGCCGCGTTTTCTTTGTACAAAAGCGAATAGTCAGACAGAACTTCGTCAAGGAACTTGTCGATCTGCGCCATGTCATAGCCGCCGAACACAGCTTTTTCAAACTTGATTTCCTGTATTTCCTGAGGTGTCAGCATAGTTTACCCCCTTGTCATCCTACTATATTTATTATAACGGAAAGCAGCATATAAACTGCCAAAAAGGACAGGTCAATAGGCATCCCGTCAGCGCCGGGTATCCTGTATATGAGATTTCTCACAGGGCTTACGACCGGCTCTGTAAGAGAGTGAAGTACGTCGTACAACTTGCTGTCACGCAGAGACGGAATCCACGATATAATTGCAGCCGCAAGCATAATCATCTGATATACTCTGCAGCAAGACGCAAGAGTATATCTCAAAAAATAAATACCGTTATTCACTTATATATACAGTCCGTTATTCTCGAGCTCGTCAATAAGATCACCCATAATATCAACATTGTAAGGGGTGATGATATATGTGCTGTTTGCTACCTTTTTGATCTTGCCGTCCTGAGCGTATGTAACACCGCTGAGGAAATCAACAACTCGTCTTGCAACATCCTTGTTGGTCTGCTCAAGATTGAGCACAACTGTACGGCGATCGATAAGATGATCGGCGATCTCGGCAGCATTCTCAAACTTTTCGGGCTTGACCAGCACAACAGAAAGCTGGGTTGTTGCATTGATGTTTACAACTTTATTACTACGTCTGAACTCGGTCACAGGAACACCGCCCTCATCGTCATTTTTGGATTGATTTCTTCTGGAGGGAGCCAGCTGATCAAAGTCGTCTTCTTTTTCTTCGTCTCCTCTTGCCCAGCGTTTAATGTCTTCCATAAAACCCATATTGTGCGCTCCTTTCCGCAAACAAAAATATTCATATCTTTTATTATCTTATTTTTTTGCTGATATGTCAACTTTTTTAATCAAATAAACTGATTATAATACTTATTTAACCCTAAAATCTTTGCCGCTGATGATGATTTTGTCATACAAATAGAGGCCATTGGATGCAGAATCCGCCATTTTGAGCAAATAATAAGAATCGGTCTGATAGATTATCTCCGCAGGCTTGAATCTTGCGGACGCACCTTCGAGGCAAAATACGCCCCATTTGCCATCATTTTGATGCAGGGCCTGAATAGGCACTCTTATGCCCGTATACGTATTGAGCACTACATCCATAGGCTGGAATCGGGTACTGAGATACTTGGGGAGCATGTTTGCGCTTTTGAGTACCATGTAATATTTGCCGTCCGAGCCCTTTGCAAGACTCTCTACAGTAAACTCTGCCGATTTTGCAAGCAGCTCGGGGAACTGTACGCTCATGGTAGTTCTGCCGCGCAGATCATAGAGCATATCCTCCTCAAGCTCTGCTGCAAGATACCAATAAAAAGACGATACAACCGTACCTATTACATTGTCCTCCGACTGTGTCTGCTCTTCCCTGCCAGAAAAAGCAACAGAAACATCGTCAAGACAATCGGTTGTAAACCGAGCCTCAAAACCGTCGGTATCGCTGAAGAAATAGCCCGAAACCGGTGTGGTCACGGTCTCGCTGTAACGATCTACCAGACTCTCGTATTCTGCCTGCTGCATTTTCAGCTCGCTCAGTCTGTCGGTAAAAATATCCTTGCTGTAAAGTCCCGCATCACGCGCAATAATGACCTGCTCAAGCGAGTGATAGGTCTCTCTGACCTGGGCCAGCTTGCCCGAATCGGCATCAGACATAATATCGCTGAGATAGGTGTATACCAATGCGTCAAGCTTGATACTCTCGGTGCCCGACGATATCATGGCGTAGACAGCTTCTATTGCTTCTATCTCATTTTCTATATCAACCAGTTTTCTGTAGTTGGCACGGGCTTCGTCAGATTTGAAGTATATGCATACCGCCTGGTTGACAGATACCTTTTCGCCGTTGGCGACAAGATATTCGATATTATCGGTCTTGCCCTTGATGACAACCTGATCACGGATGAAGACAGTATCCAAAGACACGATCTCTTCAACCGTAACCAAAGAGGCCTCTATGTAGCTGATTTTTTCTTCGAGGCTGCTCCATATATTAAATATCAGAAATGCGGCAAAAACCAGCAGGATAACTACACCTGCGCCCCTTGCGGAATGCTCTTTCATTGCTTCTCCTTTATTGCTGAGCCATCACGCTCCTTTGCGGGATAATGGTCGAGATGGCATGTTTGTATATGAGATACTGCTTTCCCTCGAATATCAGCAGCAAAGTATATCCATCAAAAGATATAACAACACCGCGCTGCTGAAATCCGTTTGTCAGAAAAACCGTAACCGGTATTTTTTCGCGCCTGACCTCGTTGAGGAATACATCCTGCAAGCTTGTACGTTTTTCCATAATAAAGACCCCTTTTCACAAAAAGTTTCTTTATTATTTTAGTCGCATCACAGGATAAAAGATGTCGCTTTTTGGCATAAGCCGTCAATGTTGTAGTCTGTTCCGTACTCTACCCAATTAACGCGCTCGTCTGACTTGAACCACGTCAGCTGCCGCTTTGCGTAATTTCGTGATTTCTGCTTGATAAGATCCGCCGCCTGCTCAAGTGAAGCTTCTCCGTTAATGTAAGCGAGCATCTCTTTGTAGCCTATTGCCTGAGCCGCAGTGCCCACAAGTTTACCCGACTCAAAAAGTCTGCGCACCTCAGCCTCAAGCCCCAGCTCAAACATCACGTCGACACGGCGGTTGATCCTGTCATAGAGCATCTGTCTGTCTATAGGATTGATACCGACAAAAACCGCATCATACCGGGGCTTTTGCAGCTTGGACAGTCTGTTGTGCTCGGTGATGGTCTTCCCTGTTACCTCATAGACCTCAAGTGCTCTGATAATACGCTTTATATCATTGATATGAAGTCTGTCAGCACTATCAGGGTCCACCTCTCGCAGCTTTGCATGAAGGCTCTCTGCACCGTCGGTGCGATATTGATCTTCAAGTCTGGCTCTTACACCATTGTCCTCACCGCTCTTTGCAAAATCTGTGCCGCTGATAAGAGCATTTATATACAGACCGGTGCCGCCGCATATAATGGGCGTTTTTCCTCTGGCTATAATATCATCTGTTATCAAAGATGCCTCCGCCGAGTATCTTGCGGCAGAAAATATCTCACCCGGCTCGGCAACATCGAACATATGATGCCGAGCCATTTTCTGCTCCTCGGCATCGGGCTTGGCCGTACCTATATCCATGCCGCGGTATATCTGCATAGAGTCTGCGCAGACTATCTCGCCGTTCAGCCTTTGTGCAAGGGCGATTGACAGCGCGGTCTTACCCGATGCGGTTGGGCCGCATACAACAACAGGTTTTATCATTATACTATCCTTTTGAACATTTTTTCTATCTGCTGCTGGGTCAGTTCTATGGCTGTGGGCCTTCCGTGAGGACAGCACTGCAGATCGGGTGATGTCAATACCGCCTGAGCGAGTTTGATGAGCTCTCTGATATTGGTGTTCATTCCTGCTTTGATAGCGCTCTTGCATGCAACACTCTTGAGCAGAGCATCAAAAATATCAATATCGGCCTACCTATGCTCCATAATCTTGCCTGCCAGTTCAGACAAAACGGCTGTTATGTCATCGTGGTCTATATAATTGGGCGCAGAGCGGACTATAACAGACAGTCCGCCAAAATCGCCAGTATCAAAGCCAATGCTTCTGAGCAGCTCTTCGTTGTCGAGCACAGCTTGTTTTTCCAGTCTGGACAATACAACTATCTGGGGCGTAAACAGATACTGTGCCATACCCTCTATTCCCGAGGCTTTGAGCTGATTGTATATCTGACGCTCATGGGCTGCATGCTTGTCAATAAGCCACATGCTCTTGTCTGTTTCGACAACAATATACGTATGGAAAACCTCGCCAATAATCTTGAGATTGAGCTTGTCGCAAATTATGGATTCCTCAACATCTGATGCGGGCGCATTTGCAGCTTTGCTGAAATCGGGAATGATCTGCTGCTGCACGGGTATCTGGGAATCCAAAGGTGAAAACAGATATCCGGCAACGGGAATATCCCTGCATTTTTTCAGCAGGCTGTCTGCAGGCTTGATCTTGGGCACAGTTTCCGCAGCTTTTTCGGGCTCTGTATCCGTTTCAGGCTTGCTGTAGTCATAAGTAGTATACTTGTATTCCGAATAGTTGGTGGATGCGACCTTGCTCTTGGGTGTATTATCAAGATCGGTAACATAAGTATCCCTGATAGTCAGGTCTGCGTTGCCGTAGCCTGCCAGGGTAGCTTTTGCCTCTTCTTTTTCCAGTTTTCTGAGTTCGTTGAGTTCTTTGGTCCGCTTTACGTCAATACCGTCCAAAACGGCAGAAACACCGTTACGCACCGCGAGGAAGACCTCACGCTCTCTTGCAAACTTGACCTCCAGCTTGGCAGGATGAACGTTAACGTCAAGCTGCGAGGGATGTATATCCAGAAGTATGTAATAAACAGGCTGTCTGCCGACCATAAGTCTGCCTTTGTATGCCTCGTCGACAGCGGCAGTAAGAACCTTGCTTCTGACAGGGCGTCCGTTGATAAAGAATCCCTGCATACTGCGTGTGGCTCTGCTGAGCGAGGGATGGGATATATATCCGAATATTTTGACACCAGAGATCTCGGTTGCCATAAGGATAAGATCGTCCACCACGTCTTTGCCCACAAATGAATACATAACGTCATTGAGGCTGCCGTTGCCCGATGTGGAAAAACGGTCTCTGCCGTCTTTGATAAGCTTGAAAGCAATACCGGGCTTGGCTATTGCCGCGTTGGTAACCGCCTCTTCTATACGCGCAGCCTCGGTGGCGTCTTTTTTCATAAACTTGGAGCGGGCGGGAACATTATAAAACAGATCTCTGACTACGATATTGGTACCTACGGGGCAGCCGGTTTCGCTGTCCTCGGTTATCTCGCCGCCCTCGATACAAATATGTCTGCCCTCGTCGCTGGTGCGTGTTCTGGTAAACATATCCACTCTGGCTACTGCGGACAGTGCGGCAAGAGCCTCACCTCTGAAGCCCATGGTAGAAATATTGTCAAGATCGGATGCTCTGGAAATCTTGCTGGTGGCGTGTCTTAAAAATGCGGTTTTTACATCCTGCGCAGGTATACCTTTGCCGTCGTCTGTGACGCGGATATAAGAAATACCGCCGTCTTTTATCTCAACTGTGATATGTTTTGCGCCTGCATCTATAGAGTTTTCTATAAGCTCTTTTACGACCGAGGCGGGGCGCTCGACAACTTCACCTGCGGCAATAAGATTGGCAAGTTGTGGATCGAGTACTTTGATTCTCTGTGTATTATCCACCGTTTAACACTCCTTTGCCTTTTTTACCATATCGTACAGCATAGAAAGAGCCTCAATAGGACTGAGTACGTCCGGCTCAACAAGCTTGAGTTTTTCTATAAGTTCGTCTTTTACATAGTTGCCAAAAGATACCTGAGCCTCTTCTTCATACTGAGGTGCTATAAAGTTATTATTCTTTACACCGCCTGCACGCTCTTCGATCTCGGTCAAAACTTCTTTGGCGCGTTTGATAACACCGTCGGGAATACCGGCAAGCTTTGCAACGTCGATGCCGTAACTGTCATTTGTACCGCCCCTGACGATCTTTTTGATAAATACTATCGAATCACCGTTCTTTTTCACCACGATGTTATAGTTCTTTACGCCGTTTACGGTGCCTTCCATAGCGCACAGCTCATGATAATGTGTAGCGAACAGAGTTCTTGCACCGAGCTTTTTGCCTGCGCAGTATTCAAGCACCGATCTGGCAATAGCCATACCGTCATAGGTAGATGTTCCCCTGCCTATCTCATCGAGTATAAGCAGACTCTTGGAGGTCGCGTGCTTGATTATACCTGCAACTTCGTTCATCTCCACCATGAACGTGGACTGACCCGACATCATATCATCGGATGCACCGATTCTGGTAAACACTCTGTCACATACACCGATGTTGGCGGAAGATGCAGGGACAAAGCTGCCGCACTGTGCCATAATGGTAATCAGTGCCACCTGACGCATGAAGGTGGATTTACCTGCCATATTGGGGCCGGTGATAACATAGACGCGATTTTCACCGCAGTCGAGCAATGTATCGTTGGGTACAAACATTCCGCCGTTGAGCACACGCTCTACAACGGGATGTCTGCCGTCTTTTATGTCGATGCTGTTACTGTTGTCAACAATAGGCATGACGTAATTATATTTTTCTGCCGCAACCGCAAAAGAGCGCAGCACGTCAACAGCCGCAATGGCACGGGCAGTCAGCTTTATTCTGTCTGCCTGCTCGGCAATGCTGTTTCTGATAACAGTAAAAAGCTCATATTCAAGAGCGTTCAGTCTGTCACCTGCCGAAACAACCTCTCCCTCCAGCTCTTTAAGCTCGGGAGTGATATATCTCTCGCAGTTGGCAAGGGTCTGCTTGCGTATATAGTCCTCGGGTGTCTGATTCATAAAAGACTTGGACACCTCGATATAATAGCCGAAAACACGGTTATAGCCGACCTTGAGCTTGGGTATACCGGTGCGCTCTTTTTCTTTTTGTTCTATCTCGGCAAGTCTGGATGCGCCGCCGTCAAGCAGGTCTTTGAGCCTGTCAACCTCGGCATTGAAGCCTCGCTTGATCATTCCGCCCTCTCTTACGGTAAAAGGCGGCTCCTCAACAATAGCTGCACCGATAAGCTCACCGATATCAGCCAGTTCGTCTATCTGAGACTCCAAGGCAGCCAGATACTGATCATCTATGACAGAAAGCAGCTTTTTGATGGCAGGCAGATGCTGGGTCACCTGATAAAGTGCACGCAGATCACGGCAGTTTGCGCTGCCGTAAACTATTCTGCC
>JAFYMQ010000054.1 GCA_017556565.1 Clostridia bacterium
CGCCCCCTACCGCTCGGCGCTGCTTGTGGGCATTATGCAGCTGTTTGCCGTTATCCCCGGCATCTCCCGCTCGGGCTCGACTTTGTGCGGCGGACTTTTCAGCGGCTATGAGCGCTCCTTTGCGGTCAAGTTTGCATTTATTCTGTCCATCCCCGCCGTGCTGGGCGCGGCTGTGCTGCAGCTTCCCGATATGTTTGAGGGCGGCTTTGACAGTTCGCTCCTGCTGCCCTGTGCAGTTGGATTTGTCTGTGCGGCAGTTTTCGGATATCTGGCGATCAAAACCGTGCAATGGCTTACCAAAAAGCGCAGCCTGAGATTTTTTGGCATTTACTGCGCCGCGGTAGGCATCATCAGTATAGTATTATCTTTAGTGTGAGGTGAAAAATATGGCAGAGAACAAGAAAAAATCCGCCTATACAGGCTCTCGCGTAGCCGACAAGAAAAAGAGCACCAAGAGTGCAAAAAACACCAAGACCAAAAAATCTGCCCCCAAGGCAGACAAAGCTGCTGAGACAGAGCAGCTGGAAATAGCGGCAGAAACTACAGCAAAAAAGCCCTTCTATTTCAGACGTGAGGTGTGGGCGTGCGTGTGCCCGTTCATCGCCTTTGTTGCCTGCCTGTCGGTCTGCTCTCTTAGCGGCTGGTTTATTTCGGCATATGAGTGGGTCGCAGGCACTCTGATAGGCTACGGCAGCAACGTGCTGGCGCTGGTATTTATGAGTGCGGGACTTATCCTGCTCATCAAGCGCCACGGCAAAGCCAGACTCAAAGTCACCGCCATTATGATCACCCCCACTCTGGCAGGCGCTATCTACCACGTGACCAAAAACGTCACCACATGGAAGATGCTGGGCAAAAGCGGCAGAGCCCTCCTCTCGGGCGGTCTGCTGGCAGGCACGCTGGGCAATCTGCTGCGTGCAGGTCTGTCCAGAGTCGGTGCGCTGATTCTACTGTATATTCTGCTTGCCGTTTGCATTGCGCTGGCATTCGGTGAGTTTATTGTCAAAGCCGTTGTGCTTATCAAAGGCTGGCGTCCCGCCCCCGAGCCCGAGGAAGAAGAAGAGCCTGTCTACATACCTCCCCGCAAGCCCGCATCCGGCGCAAAGAGTATCGACGTGTACGAAGACCCCGAGCAGACCAGCGCAAGACGCAAAGCGCCCACCACCCCCGAGCGCAAGGTGCGTACTCCTGCCGACGTGCTGCAGGGCATGATGGAGAGCGAGAGCAAAAAGCCCGCCGCCAATACACAGTTCACCCCCGAGCCCGAAGCTGAGGACGAGCCTCCCTTTGAGCCGACCTATGAGCCTGCCCGTCCCGTTACACCTATGCGCGACCCCACCCAGCCTATCACACCCAGATTTGTTACCAATCAGGCAGAGCTTGAGCTGCCCGAGCTGAAAGAAGAGCCAGAGCAGCCTCTTGAGCGCCCCGAAGACCCCGAAGCACCTCTGGACGAGCTGCCTCTGGATATGCAGCTTGACGCTGCGCTGACCGAGGAGCGCCAGTATATGTATCCGCCCCTCAGCATGCTCAACCCCGGCAGCGGCAGACCTGCCGCCGCCACCCAGATGATCGAGGAGTGCGGCGAGCGGCTTATCGACACCCTGCGCTCTTTCGGCGTTGAGGCGACTTTGATAAACGTCACCTCCGGCCCCACCGTCACCCGATTCGAGGTACTGCTGCAGCGCGGCATCAAGGTATCCAAGGTCGAGGGTCTCAGCCCCGACATCGCGCTGGCACTGGGCGCTGCCCACGTGCGTATTTCGGCCATCCCCGCCAACAATTCTGTCGGTATCGAGATACCCAACACCGCTCGTGAGACGGTCACAGTCCGCGACATAATCAGCACACAGGGCTTCCGTGATGCTTCTTCCCGTCTGTCTTTTGCAGTGGGCAAGGACATCGGCGGCGAATGTGTGGTCGGCGATATTTCCAAGATGCCCCATATGCTTATAGCAGGTACTACAGGCTCGGGTAAATCGGTGTGTATCAACACCATTCTTATCAGCCTGCTGTACAAATCCACCCCCGAAGAGGTTCGTCTTATCATGGTCGACCCCAAGATGGTCGAGCTCAAGGTCTACAACGGCATTCCCCATCTGCTTATCCCCGTTGTGACCGACCCCAGCAAGGCGGCAGGCGCGCTCAACTGGGCGGTAAACGAAATGATGCGCCGCTACAAGATGTTTGCCGATATCGACGTCCGCGACATCAATTCTTATAACAAAAAGATCGTTACCATGGAAAACGGCGAGACCATCCCCCGTATCGTGGTGGTTATCGACGAGCTTTCTGACCTGATGGTGGTTGCAAAGCACGAGGTCGAAGAAGCTATCATCCGTCTGGGTCAGATGGCACGTGCGGCAGGTATGCACCTTATTATCGCTACCCAGCGTCCTTCGGCTGACGTTATCACCGGCCTGATGAAGGCAAACGTGCCCTCACGTATCGCTTTTGCCGTTTCCAGCTCGCTGGAATCCCGCATCATCCTCGACCAGATGGGCGCAGAAAAGCTCATCGGCTACGGCGATATGCTCTACAGTCCCTTGGGCGGCGGCAAGCCCCGTCGTATTCAGGGCTGTCTGGTCACCGACAGCGAGGTCGAGCAGGTGGTCGAGTTCATCAAGCAGAACAGCGGCGAGGTACAGTACAACGAGCAGGTGCTTGAGCATATCGAAAACCACGGCAAAGACCCCAACGAGGCAGGCGGCGGCGCACCCGGCGCAGGCGGCGGACTGGATGCCGACGACGATATGCTGGAAGCTGCTATCGACATCGTCATGGAGGTGGGACAGGCTTCCACATCCATGCTTCAGCGCCGACTCAAGCTTGGCTACGCCCGTGCCGCAAGAATCATCGACATTATGGAGGAGCGGGGCATAGTCAGCGGCTTTGAGGGAAGCAAGCCCCGACAGATCCTGATCTCCCGCGATCAGTGGAACGAAATGAAATTGAGGATGAAGCAGTAATGGACAACACCCCCGTAAGCCGCGAGAGGTATCTGCCTGTCTCCAGACAGGACATGGAAGCGCGCGGCTGGTACTACTGTGACTTTTTGCTGGTGTCGGGTGATGCGTATATCGATCACCCCTCATTCGGCGCGGCAATAATCTCCCGCATACTGGAAAAAGACGGCTTCAAGGTCGCCATATGCGCCCAGCCCAACTGGAACAATGTTGACAGCCTGCTGAGCTTTGGCAGACCCCGTTACGGCGTGCTCATATCCCCGGGCAACGTGGACTCCATGGTGGCAAACTACACCGTGGCACGCCGCCGCCGCACCGAGGATGCCTACGCCCCCGGCGGCAAAATCGGCTACCGCCCCGACCGTACGGTCAACGTCTACTGCAATCTTGCCCGCAGAGCATTCCCCGATATCCCCCTGATAATCGGCGGTATCGAAAGCTCCCTGCGTCGATTTGTCCACTATGACTATTGGGACGACAACGTGCGCAGAGGCATACTGGAAGATTGCGGCGCAGACCTGCTTATCTACGGTATGGGTGAGCGCGCCATCAGCGAAATTGCAAAAAGGCTGAAAAAAGGCGAAAAAATCAGCAATATCACCAATATCCGCGGCACCTGCTATATGTCCAAGACCCCCGACTGCGATTTTGAGGGCGCTGTTATGCTGCCCTCTTATGAAGACTGCGTCCGAGACAAGAAAGAATACGCCCGCGCAGCCTATATCGAACAGAACGAGCAGGACCCCATACGCGGCAAAGCTCTGGTGCAAAAAAGCGGTGAGCGCTATCTGATCCAAAATCCGCCCCAGATGCCCCTTGATACCCGCGAGTTTGACGCGGTCTACGAGCTGCCCTATACCTACGATATCCACCCCGACTATATCCCTCTGGGCGGCGTGCCCGCTATCGAGGAGGTCAGGTTTTCGGTCACCCACAACCGCGGCTGCTTTGGCAGCTGCACCTTCTGCGCCCTCGCTTTGCATCAGGGCAGAATGGTCACCTGCCGCAGCCACGAAAGCGTCATAAAAGAAGCCGAGCGCATGATAACCTTCCCCGACTTCAAAGGCTATATCCACGACGTAGGCGGCCCGACGGCAAACTTCCGCCAGCCTGCCTGCAAAAAACAGCTCAAGCAGGGCACCTGCGCCCACCGCGCCTGTCTGTACCCCACACCCTGCCCCAATCTTGACACCGATCACAGCGATTATCTCAGCCTGCTCAACAAGCTGCGTGAGCTCAAGGGTGTCAAAAAAGTCTTTATCCGCTCGGGCATCCGTTACGATTATCTGATGTGCGACAAAAATGACGACTTTTTTGAGGCGCTGGTCAGGTATCATATCAGCGGTCAGCTGCGTGTTGCTCCCGAGCATATGTCGCCCCGCGTGCTGGGGTATATGGGCAAACCCCATTTCGACGTTTACCGCCGCTTTATCGACAAGTTTTTTGACATAAACCGCCGAGTGGGCCTTAAGCAGTACCCCGTACCCTATCTTATGAGCAGTCATCCGGGCAGCAATCTTGACGATGCCATCCAGCTTGCCCAGTACCTGCGCGAGAACAAAATAACACCCCAGCAGGTGCAGGATTTTTATCCCACACCTGGCACACTTGCCACCGCCATGTACTACAGCGGCTATGACCCCCGTACCCTCAAGCCGGTGTACTCGGCAAAAACCTCCGAGGACAAAAAGCTGCAGCGGGCATTGCTTCAGGCGCACATCCCCGAAAACCGCTATGCGGTCATGGACGCATTGAAAAAAGCCGGCAGGGAAGACCTGATAGGCTCTGCCCCCGGCTGCATCATCACCGCAAGAGCGGGGGACAAAGCTCACAAAAATAAGCAGCAGCCGAGCGCCAAGCCGGACAGCAAACCCGGCGGCAAAAAGCCGGCGAGCAAGTCTGCCAAGCCTGCGGCAAAAAACGGCGCAAAGAACACAAACCCCGCCTACACCACCTCAAGCACCAATAAATCCGCCAAATCCGTCCGCAACACCCCCAAGAGCCAAAAGGGCAAGCGCAAATGAGCAAGAATAATTGCGGCAGATATATCGGTATTGATGCCCTGCGAGAGTATATGACACCCGATAACATAGCGCGGGCAGAGAGCGCGCTTGCCAATCTGCGGGGCGTGTTTGTCTATGTGTTCCCATACCTGACACAGAGCGGCGAGGGCAATATATCCCTCTATGCCCGTGGCGAAGATTACCACAGGGTAGTCAGGCGGCAGCTTGAAAAACAGATGCAGGCTCTGAGTGAGCGGTATCCGGGCAGCAATTTTGCGCCCTTTGTGGATGCATCCCCCTTTCCCGAGGTCATGGCTGCGGCTATGTCGGGACTGGGAGTTGTTGGAAAACACAACCTGCTCATCACCCCTCGCTGGGGCAGCTATGTGTTTATCGGCATTATCGCCACCGATCTGGAGCGGGCAAGCGAGCATCTGCCCCTGCAGTCCTGCATCGGCTGTGATGCCTGCATAAGCGCCTGCCCGGGCGGCGCGCTGACAGTCGGCGGCTTTGATGCCTCCCGATGCCTGTCCGATATTACCCAGCGCAAGGGCGCGCTGACCGAGAGGGAGGTATTCCTGATCCGCTCCTGCGGCACTGCATGGGGCTGCGATATATGCCAGAGCGTGTGCCCTATGAACAAGAGCGCCGAGCCGACCGATATAGCCGAGTTTGGCTTTGACCTTGTCTGCACATTGATCCCCTCGGACATTCCGCCCACTCAGGCGGAGTTTAAGCGCACTTACGAGCGCCGCGCATTTTCGTGGCGGGGCAGAGCGCCGATAGCACGCAATCTTGAGCTGCTTTTTGGAGAGAGTGACGGCGGGCAATAATTATTGCAAACAGCACTTATAGTATGCTATAATATAAGTTACGGCAAAATCAGACGTAAGAGGCAAAATTATGGACAACGATATCAAAAAAGACGTGCTTATTTCGGTATCGGGCAAGAGTGACAGCCTGGGCGAGGACAACCCCGCCGCATTCGTCACAGAGGGCAGACTTTACCGAAAAGGCAGACATTATTACATAAACTACAAAGAGAGCGAAGTAACCGGTCTTGCAGGCACGACCACCACCCTGCATCTGGAAGACAACCGTCTGGCTCTCATCCGCTCGGGCAAGTACCCCTCAAGCATGGTGTTTGAAAAGGACGGCAACCATATGACCGTCTATCCCACCGATTACGGCACGATGACCATTGTCATTTCCACCCGCCGTATTGAGAGCACTATGACCGACTCGGGCGGCACTATTGACGTGCTTTATGACCTTGAGATAGAAAATCAGCCTGCTTGTCAGCATCACCTGCTGGTAAGCGTTACCGAGAAATAAAAAGGAGAGATACACAATGATCAATCTTGTTGATGCGGCAAGACGCAGTGCCGCCGAACTTATCGAAAAAGCTTACCTCAAAGCCGTCGCTACAGGCGCACTCCCTCAGGCAGAGGTCAGAAAACCCGTTATAGAAGAGCCCAAGGATATCCGCAACGGTGACCTTGCCTGTTCTTTTGCTATGCAGAACGTCAAGATCATCGGCAGACCTCCCCGCGTCATTGCCGATGCTGTTATTGCCAATATGGAGTTTGAGGGCACATTCTTCAGCTCTGCCGATGCAGCAGGCCCCGGCTTTATCAACCTGCATCTGAGCCATGGCTGGTTCGAGAAGGTTATTGAGTCCATCGCAGCCGAGGGTGACGAGTACGGCAAGACTCAGGCAGACAAGCCCGAAAAGGTCATGGTCGAGTTCGTCTCCGCCAACCCCACCGGCCCCATGCACATGGGCAACGCCCGCGGCGGCGTGCTGGGTGACAGCCTTGCAGAGGTTCTCTACCGTGCAGGCAACGACGTTACCCGCGAGTTTCTGGTCAACGACGCAGGCAATCAGATAGAAAAGTTCGCCCTGTCCCTCGATGTGCGCTTCATGCAGCTGGTCGAGGGCGAGGACAAGCATCCCCTGCCCGAGGATTGCTATCAGGGCGGCGACATTGTCGAGCTTGCACAGATGTATATCGACAAGTTTGGCACCGAGCTGGCTCAAAAGCCTCAGCGCGAGCGTATGGACACCCTCAGCGCATTCGGTCTTGAGCATAACATCCCCAAGATGAAGAGCGACCTTCTGCGCTACGGCATCGAGTACGACCGCTGGTTCTTTGAGAGCGAGCTGCATCAGAGCGGCTACGTCAAAGAAACCGTCGATATGCTCTCGGCAGCCGGCGCCACCTACGAAAAAGACGGCGCTCTGTGGATCCGCTCCACCGACTTCGGCTGCGAAAAGGACGACGTTCTCCGCCGCGCCAACGGCTTCTATACATATTTTGCCGCAGATATCGCATACCACCGCAACAAGTTTGAGGTAAGAGGCTTTGACAGAGTCATCAATATCTGGGGCGCAGACCACCACGGCCACGTTGCCCGTCTCAAAGGCGCGCTTGACGCGCTGGGTCTGGACGGCACCAACCGTCTGGAGATCGTGCTCATGCAGCTTGTCCGTCTGACCCGTGACGGTCAGGTCGTCCGTATGTCCAAGCGTACCGGCAAGGCTATCACCCTGACCGACCTGCTGGACGAGATCAGCGTGGATGCAGCAAGATATTTCTTCAACTCCCGCGCCAGCGATACACATCTGGAGTTTGATCTGGGTCTGGCTGTCCGTACCGACAGCGAAAACCCAGTCTACTACGTCCAGTACGCTCACGCAAGAATCAAGAGCATCCTCCGCGCCCTGCGTGAAGACGGCATAAGCGACGAGCCCAGGAATGTGGACCTGAGCCTGCTTTGCCACGAAAGCGAGATCGAGCTTATCCGTGAGCTGGCTCGCCTGCCCGAGGAAATCAAGCTTGCCGCCGCATCCCGCGAGCCTGCCCGCCTCAACCGCTACGCAACCAACGTTGCTACCGCTTTCCATCACTTCTATACCGAGTGCCGCATCAAGGGCGCAGAGAGTGAAGAGCTCCGCGATGCAAGAATCGCACTGATCAACTGCACCGCAACCGTTATCAAGAACACTCTCAGCACCTTCGGCGTCTCCGCTCCCGACCATATGTAATCGGGCGAATGCCCGATTACAACTAAGTTTGCCCCCTCGGGCAAGTGAAGTTTATTTCATAAGTGAAGTTATCCTGCGGATAGTGAAGTTCTGCCTCCGGCAGAGTGGGCAAACTTAACTTCACTCGTGCGTTAGCACGAACTTCACTGGCAAAGCCAACTTCACTTTTGCCTCCGGCAAAAACTTCACCACAAACAAAAAGAAGACTCAACCGAGTCTTCTTTTTTATTTTCTTTTGCTTTTTATCCTATCAGATCGTATATCAGTTTTGCAAACAGAAGCACCAGTACCACGTACATGAACTGCTTTACACGTTTGCCGCCGCCTTTGACCGCTACCTTTGCACCCAGCCAGCTGCCGGTTATGGAGCATATTGCGGCGGGGATGGCGAGGGTGTAGCGGATATTTCCGCTGAATGCGTATATGACGATGCTTGTCAGGTTGGATGCAAGATTGGACACCTTGGCGCAGCCCGATGCGCTGACAAGCTCCAGTCCCAAAAATGCAGTAAACGCCAGTATCAGAAATGTTCCCGTACCGGGGCCGATCATGCCGTCGTAGATACCCACGCCAAAGCCGATGCACAGGGAGATCAGAGCTTCTTTTTTGCGCTCAAGCAGTTTTGCTTCGCCCTCTTCGCCCAGCTTTTTGCGGGTGGCAAGAAAAACCGCCACCAAAGGCACTGCACCGAGCATAAGCATCTTGAGTATGCGCTCGGGCATGAGCAGTGCCAGCCAGCCGCCCCCGGCGGCGCCGCCGATACAGCCCAGCGCCGACCAGACGGCAACGCTGAGGCGGACTTTGCCTTCTTTCAGGTACTTGAGGCTGGATGCCACCAGACCCGAGCCGCCTGCAAACTTGTTGGTGCCGATGGCGTCGTGGGAGGGCAGTCCCGCAAACAGATATGCGGGCAGAGCGATAAGACCGCCGCCGCCTGCGATGGCGTCAATGAATCCTGCGCAGAATATAAGCGGGCAGATTATAAGCAGCATTTGGATATATTCGGGCATAGTTCAAAGCCTCCGTAAGGTTGGTTTTTTTGGGTTTGTCACCCTGAGCGCAGTCGAAATCCGAGCCGCGCGAGGATCGATTGATGCCGAGCATCAATCGGGGTCTCAAGCGGGATTGTATCAGGATTTTTTCTGCGGTTTACTGTCGCCGTGTCTGACCATCAGCATGGTACCGAATGCGCAGGCGGCGAATATGGCAGCATAGGGGAACAGCACGGTCATGCCCAGCTTGTCCATAATAAAGCCGGACAGAATAGGTGTGGCGATCTGTGCCGTCATGGATGCGGTGTAATAGAAGCCGGTGTATTTGCCGGTGTCGGCGCCGGTGCACATCTCAACGACCATGGGGAAGGAGTTGACGTTGATGGTTGCCCAGCCGATACCTGCCAGAGCAAACAGCAGGTTCATCACCATTGTGGGGCTGCCCGAACGCATAAAGCCTGCCAGCGCAAATGCCGAAGCCAGCAGCACGATACCGCCCAGAATGGTCTTTTTTCTGCCAAAACGTGTTGC
>JAFYMQ010000055.1 GCA_017556565.1 Clostridia bacterium
CATGGAGCGACGGCTGGGCAGCGGCATTCGCCTTTGAAAAAGAAGCCGCAGCCGCCAAAGCCCGTGCAGAAAAGCTGCCCATATTCGCCAGCGACAACGATGCCGCGGCGGTTGAGCTGACTCAGGAGAACGCTCGCAGAGCAGGCGTGCTGGACTATATCACGGTACAAAAGGGCAACGCTCTGACCACCGACTGGCACAGCAAAAAGGGCGTGCTCATGTGCGATCCCCCCTACGGCGTGCGTATGCTTGACCTCAAGCAGGCAAGAATGCTGTGCAACAAGTTTGGCGAGGCATTGCGCGGCACCGATATCAAAAAATATATCATATCGGCAGACGAGGACTTTGAGGGCGTATTCGGCATCCCTGCCGACAAGCGCCGCAAGCTCTACAACGGCATGATCAAGTGCAATTTGTACATGTATTTCAAATAAGCCTGACATAACATAACACCCTGCAGACCATCGGTCTGCAGGGTGTTTTTGTCTGTTTATTTGAGTCCGTGGAGCAGACTGCCTGCTGCCTGTGCGTGGCACAGCGCGATAGCAAGAGCGTCTGCGGCGTCGTCGGGCTTGGGCATTTTTTCAAGCTTGAGCATCATTCGGGTCATTTCCATCACCTGATGCTTTTCGGCTCTGCCGTAGCCTACCACCGCCTGCTTGACTTGCAGGGGGGTGTATTCATAGATGGATATTCCGCGCTCGGCACAGGCCAGCAGTATTACCCCGCGTGCCTGAGCTACCTGAATACCCGTGGTGATATTGGTGTTAAAAAACAGCTCCTCAATAGCCACCGCGTCAGGCTTGACTGTGTCCAGCAGGGTCTTCATGTCGGTGTATATCTCGTGAAGTCTGCGCTCCATAGGCTTGTGGGCAGGGGTGGTGATAGCGCCGTAGGCAAGCATTCTGTTGTTGCCGCGCACCGTTTCCACCGCGCCGTAACCGACTATGGCATAGCCGGGGTCGATACCCAGTATAACCATTATTTCAGCTCCAGCAGGCGCTTTACGGCCTTGAGTATGCCCAGCTTGCCCGACTCATAGGTCAGACCGCCCTGCATATATGCGGTATAAGGCTCACGCATGGGCGCATCGCAGGACAACTCAATGGACGAGCCCTGAATAAACGCACCTGCCGCCATAACAACGGGGCAGTCGTATCCGGGCATGGGCCAGGGCTCGGGGGTGGCAAAACTGTCAACGGGCGCACCTTCCTGCACGCCGCGGCAGAATGCCAGCAGAGGCTCGGGCGCACCGAAGTTTATGGTCTGGATTATGTCGTATCTTCTCTCGCAGGATGCGGGGGACACGTCATAGCCTAACTCCTCCATAGCAGCGGCGCAGAATACGGCAGTCTTGAGTGCCTGAGCCGTGGTATGGGGCGCAAGGAAGAATCCCTGAAACAGCAGTCTGTTCTGTCCGAATGTAGCACCGCACTCTCCGCCGATACCGGGCAGGGTCAGGCGGAAAGCCGCACGCTCTACAAGATCGGCTCTGCCTGCAACGTAGCCGCCCGAAGGGGCAAGCCCGCCGCCGGGGTTTTTGATCAGTGAGCCGCAGATCAGATCGGCGCCGTAAGCCAGAGGCTCCTGCTCCTCGCAGAACTCGCCGTAGCAGTTGTCAACAATAACGGGTGCGGTGGGGTTGACCGAGCGCACAGCCTGCACTATCTCACCGATCTCGGCGCAGGACAAAGTACGGCGGATTCCGTAGCCGCGGGAGCGCTGGATGAATACAGCCGATGCATCCTTGGCGTTTTCGATAATAGCGGGGATGTCGGGCTCGCCGTTTTTCAGATCGACCTGCTTGTAGCCGATGCCGTATTCGGGAAAAGTTCCGCCTATCTTGCCTCTGAGACCGATCAGGGTCTGCAGAGTGTCGTAGGGCGCACCGGTAACGCTCAGCAGGGTATCGCCGCAGCTGAGACAGGACAGCATGGCGCAGGCAATGGCATGAGATCCGTTGACGATGTTGAGACGCACCAGCGCAGCCTCCGCGCCAAACACCTTGGCGTAGATCTTTTCCAGCGTATCTCTGCCGATATCGTCGTAGCCGTAACCGGTAGTGCCTGCGAACATAGAGTCGGACACACGGTATTCGGCATAAGCATCCAGCACCTTCTCGGTGTTTTTGAATGCTACATGATCAATGTATTCAAACTGTGCCGCCGCCTTTTTTTCGGCGGCACTCATCAGTGCAGAAAGATCCATTGATTATATCTCCGTCATAGCGGCGTGCACAACCAGCTTGGCTGCGTTGTCGGCGTCGCTCAGATTGATTATCTCGCCGGGGGAGTGGATGTTGCGGCCGGGTATGGATATACAGCCGGACAGTACGCCCTCATAAGAGCGCTGCATTGCGCCGGTGTCGGTGCCGCCTAAGATCATTATCTCGTCCTGATAGGTGATGCCGGCTTTTTCGGCGCAGGCGCGCAGATGCTCAACAATAGGCTTGTCGCAGATGGCCGAGTTGTCGCGGATCTTGACTGTGGGACCGCCGCCCAGTCTGACCACCATGCGTTCGTTGTCAAGCTCGGCGGGGGAGTCACCGGTGCGGGTCAGGTCGACTGCAATACCTGCATAGGGCTTGATGGCGTTGGCGGCCATCTTGGCACCTCTGCAGCCTACTTCCTCCTGCACCGAGAAGACAAAATACAGATCGTTGGCGGGATAGGTGATCTCGCTCATTGCCGAAAGCAGTACGGCGCAGCTTGCAAGATTGTCTGCATAGGGGGTCATAATATTGCCGCCCGCGATCTGCACGGGCTCAGCGCAGAAGGTGGCGCACATACCCACCGAGATCAGCTTTTCGGCCTCGGCCTTGTTCCTGGCGCCGATGTCGATATACATATTGTGCATCTCCACCTTGCTCAGTGCTGTGGAGCCGGGCTTGGCTTTTTCGTCGGGCTGAACGCAGCCAAAAACGCCGTTTTCAAAGACCACGGGGTAGCCGATGCTCAGCGCGGGGTTGATACCGCCCACGGGCAAAAACCGCACAAATCCACGCTCGTCAATATGGTTTGCCATAAATCCGATAACGTCCATATGTGCAACCAGCATCATTTTTTTGCCGGGGCCTTTTTTGTGGAATATAAGATTGCCCACGCCGTCTGTGTACATCTCGTCACAGTAGCGGGCGGCGTACTTTTTGATGACCTCTGCCTGTCTTTCCTCAAGTCCGGAGGGCAGCGCAGCAGCGACCAGTTCTTTCTGAAGATCAAATATATTCAGCATATCTGTACCCCTCCTCAAAACTTTGCACACAGCAGAGCGGCAAGCAGCGCCGCGCCGTGAGCGACATCGTCCAGATCATAGATCTCAACGGGCATATGAATGTTGCGTGTGACGATGGAGATGCAGGTGGATGCAACGCCGTCGCGGGACAGAATGATCTCACCTGTGTCTGTGCCTCCGCCGCGGAGGATCTCTTTCTGTACGGGGATATTTTCTGCCTTTGCGATATTTTCAAGCAGCAGATTGAGGCCCTGAGAGCAGTATACGGTGGAGTCCACTATCTTGAGCGCAGGGCCTGCGCCCAGCTCGGCGGGGTTGTAGCGCTCGTTTTCAGAGGGACAGTCGCCTGCGGTGGTAACGTCAACAGCCACGGCGATGTCGGGGTCTATTGCATATGCCGAAGTCTTTGCGCCGCGGCAGCCCAGCTCCTCCTGAACGGTAAACACCGCCCAGACGTCGTTGGGGCTCTTTTGTGCCTGCTCAAGTGCGCACAGAAGCATAACGCAGCCGATAAGATCGTCTGCATAGGGAGCCATAACACGGCTGCCTGCAAGCTTGCGGGCAGTCCCCTCAAACAGCAGGCTGTCGCCGATGTTGAGATGCTTGAGCGCATCGTTTTTGTCAGCGGCGCCGATGTCCACGTAGATGTCGTCATAGCCGATCTCTTTGCCGGTCTTGCCCATGTTCTCGGCGGCCTTGGACAGTCTGACTATACCGCAGACATTCTTGACCCTGACGCGTGTGTTAAGCAGCTCGTAGGGGTAGTGACCGCCGATGGGGTATACGCGGACAAAACCCTGCTCGTCGATACATCTTACCATCAGTCCGATGGCGTCCATGTGGGCGGCGCACATAATACGCTTGCCTTTGCCTTTTTTGTGGCAGATGAGGTTGCCCAGCACGTCCTGAGTGATTTCGTCGCACAGGTCCTTTGCATAGGTGGCGATCACCTTTGCGATGCCGTTTTCGTTGCCCGAAGTGCAGGCAGCGGAAATAAGCTCATTGTGCAGTTTGAATATGTCAAGCATTCATATCACCTGCTTCCTCAATAAATACGCCTGCTGCCTTGAGCACGGCTTCGATGTCGGGGAGGTATGCCACCGAGCTTGCGCAATGGATATATCTGACGGGGGTGCTCAGACCGAACACCTTTGCGCCGGTGCCGTAAATGTGTGCCATAGCATCGGTCGCGCCCTCGCTGCGTGTGCGGTACTGCCACTTGATGCACTGTCTGTCCAGCTCGGCGGTGACCTTTTCACGCAGGGCACGGTTGAATACCGTACCGCGGTCGATCAGCGAGATAACTGCGCCGTGACGCATAGCGCAGGAGCGCAGATGCTCGGGTGTATCGGCGGTATCGCCTGCACCGGTGCTGTCCACGGCGGCAATAAAGCCGGGGTCGATGTGCTGAACGGCATTGATGGCGCCGCGTGCGCCGATCTCCTCGGCGGCGGTAAAGACGAACCATGTGTCATAGCCCAGCTCCTGCTCCATCAGCTTGAGCAGAATGGCGCAGCCGATGCGGTCGTCCAGCGCCTTGCCCTTGATGCAGTCGTTGCCAAAGAGAGCAAACTCGCTGTCAAACACGGCCATGTCACCGATGGAGACGTATTTGAGTGCATCCTCGCGGCCGGATGCACCGATATCGATATACAGACTCTTGAGCTCGGGAGCTTTTTTGCGCTCGTCGGGCTTGGTCAGGTGTTTAGCCTTGAGTGAGATCACTCCGGGAAGCTTGCTCTTGCCCACTTTCATTTTGCGGCCGATGAGCACGCGGGGATCGATCGAGCCCGAAGCCAGTATCTTGAGCATACCGTCCTCGGTAATGCTGTTGACGAGGAATCCAACCTCGTCCATATGAGCGGTCAGCATTATGGGGCGGGCAGGTGTGCGGTTACCCTTTTTGAACGCAAACAGGTTGCCCTGACTGTCCACACTCACCTGATCGCACAGCTTCTCTGCGCGGGCGCGGATATAATTGCGTACCTCGCCCTCAAAACCGGGCACGCCGTCAAGCATGCTGAGATCACGAATAAGTTCAATCACAACTCGACCCTCCCATCAAACGAAGATGCAAATGCGGCAATAATCGCGCCGGTGTTTCTGACGTCATTCATATGCAACACCTCAACGGGCGAGTGCATATATTTGAGCGGCAGAGACACTACCATGGTGGCAACGCCCTTGCCTGCCAGCTGAATGCTCCAGGCGTTGGTGCCGCTGCCTGCGGGGCAGGGTTTGGGCTGGTAGGGGATGTTCTCTCTGTCTGCGGCCTCTTTGACCAGCCTGAACAGCTCGGGGCGGGCGTTGTAGCCGGTGTTGATGATGGGGCCTTTGCCCAGCTCGCAGGTTACTTCGGGTGCGTCGGCGGTTTTGGCGTGGGATACGTCGATAGCGATGGCAAACTCAGGCTTATGGCGGTATGCAACGTACATAGAGCCGTGTCCGCCAAGCTCCTCCTTAATGCTTGCGCAGACAAGCAGGTTGACCTTGAGAGGTTTGTTACGGATCAGCTCAAGGGCGTGGAGTATGCACACAAAGCAGGCTCTGTCGTCCAGCGCCTTGGAGCACAGCTTGTCGCCAAGCAGCTCAAATCCGGGGTTCCAGAATGCCATATAGTCGCCCACGCGCACGGTCTTGCGTGCTTCCTCACCGGTCATACCGATGTCCACGGTCATCTCGGTGAGGGGGATGGCCGCGCTCTCGTCGGGCTGCATAATAGAGGGAATAGTGCCCACAACGCCGCGGATAACGCCGTCGCGGGTGAGCACGGCAAGTTCGCTGCCGGGCAGCATACGCTGGTCAACACCGATGTCCATAAATCTCAGAAATCCGTCTTTTGTGACCTCGGTGACGATAAAACCGATCTGGTCGATATGCGCGTCCAGCATCAGGGTGGGAGCACCCTCGATGCCGCAGGGTATAAAGCCTGTCACGTTGCCGAACTTGTCGATCTCCACCTGATCGGTGTATTCACGCAAGAACTCGGCGGCAATGGCGCTGACACGTTTTTCGTCGCCGGATACGCCGAACTCGCTCGTCAGCTTTTTGATCTTGTCTATAAGCTCCAAAATCTCAACACTCCTTTATATAAGTTCGTTTACTGTCTGTTTGAAAAATCTGCCCCGTTCCATAAAGTTCGGGAACTGATCAAAGCTTGCGCAGGCAGGGGAGAAGAGCACTACAGAGCCGCTCTTGGCTATCCTGCGGCAGGCCTCAACGGTGGTTTTAAGGTCGTCATATCGGTAGATGACGGGCTTTTTGGGCTCTTTGGCATTGTTGACCGCGGCCTCGATCTTGTCTGCGGTAGCGCCGCACAGCATCAGCGTGTCAACACGCTTGCACACCAGCTCACCAAACTCGTCAAAAGCGATCTTCTTGTCATAGCCGCCCGCAATAAGCACCACGGGACAGTCAAAGCACATGAGTCCTGCCTGAGCACGTGTGGGGCTGCTTGCTATGGAGTCGTTATAATATTTTACCCCATCAAGCTCGCGGGTAAACTCAATTCTGTGCTCCACTCCGGTAAAAGTATCGGCAACACGGGCAATACTCTCCTCGCCGACCTCGTGCTCGGTAGCAGCTATAGCCGCCATAAAGTTTGCTATATTGTGTCTGCCGGGTATACGAAGTCTGTCTGCTCTCAGCATGGGCGTGCCGTCCTTGCAGATGCTTTCGCCGTCAAAGCTGTAGCCCTTTTCAAGAGGGGACAGGGAGAAAAACTTTGCCTGAGACGAGCACCGCTCGCCAAAACCGCGGGTGGTCATATCGTCATGGTTGAGCACACAGATATTACTGCTTGTCTGTCTTGCCAGCAGGTTGTATTTTGCGCTCTCGTACTCACCCATTGAGCGGTGCCAGTCAAGATGGTTGGGGGTAACGTTGGTCACCACCGCAACGTTGGGCGCGTGGGTCATATCCATCAGCTGAAAAGACGACAGCTCCACAACAACACGGCTGTTTGCGTTCATCTCGTCCAGTCTGGGCAGCAGGGGTGCACCGATATTGCCGCCCAAAAATACGTCATAGCCCTGTGCACGCAGCAGCTCGGCAATAATGGTGGACGTGGTGGTCTTGCCGTCCGAGCCGGTTATTGCGGTGATGGGGCAGGGACAGTGGGCAAAAAAGGTGTCCATCTCGGACGTAATACTGGCCCCCCGTGCCCGTGCAGCCTCAAGTGCGGGCACGTCGGGACGCACACCGGGGGTGCGGAATATAACGTCGCCGTCCAGCTTGTCGAGATAACCCTCGCCCAAGATCAAGTTTACTTTATGTGCTTTAAGCTCGGCTAAGAATGCAGGGTCAAGCTGAGATTCAACCTTTTTGTCATGGACAAAAAGCCAGCAGTGATCCCATAGCATACGGATAAGGGGCGTGTTGGAAACGCCCGCGCCGATAACCGAAACCTTTTTGTTCTTCACATCAGCGATAAAATCTTTGAGCAAATGAAAACGCCTCCGAAAAAAGATATTTATACATTATAATTATATTACAATCACATATTTTTGACAAGGTATGATGCTTGATAAAACTGTAAACTTATGTTATAATCTATCCGTCGGCCGGCCGAACGACCGCGCTCGCGCAAGCGGGTGAGGAAAGTCCGGGCTTCACAGAGCAGGGTAGCTGATAACGTCAGCCGAGAGTAATCTCCGGACAAGTGCAACAGAGAGATACCGCCTCATTTTTTGAGGTAAGGGTGGAAAGGTGAGGTAAGAGCTCACCGGCGGAGCAGGTAACTGCCCCGTCATGTAAACTCTATCCGAAGCAACACCGACTCGAGGGATACGGCTTGCTCGGCCAATCTTCGGACAGGTGGCTTGAGGCGTGGGGTGACCCATTGCCCAGATAGATGGTCGTTTAAGACAGAACCCGGCTTACAGACCGACCGACACCCTCAGACAGTAAACGCCGCGGCAGCTGCCGCGGCGTTTTATTCTGCGATAAAATATTTTCTAATACCCCTTGATTTTGCCGACGGTTATGGTAATATCAAGCATAGGTCAGAACATAGATTGAGGAGGTGTGCTATATGCCGTTTTTACTGTTTTCCGCGCTGTTTATTTTGACTTGCACCGAAAAACTTTCCAGCAAAAAACTGCAGACAACCACCGCCTTTGACCTGCCCCAGATATTGATGGCAAACGTGGTAAACGCCATTGTGGGCGTTGTCTACTATCTTGCGATAGGCGTACCCCTCCGCTTCGAGCTGAAAATG
>JAFYMQ010000056.1 GCA_017556565.1 Clostridia bacterium
GCAAAACGAACGTCTACGTTGCTTTTGTCCTTGATTATGCTGTTATATTCACCGCCTGTATATCTTGCGGGTTTGCGTACTCTTTCCAGACAGGCTGTAAGTTTGTCGTTCATAGCTCCTCCATATACACATTTATTCTATTATATAATAAGACTTTTTTGAGTCATTGTAAAGAAGATTTCCCCACCAAACTGACAAAAACACCGATTCCGGCAGCAAAAACCGTAAAGTTTCCCCCACTCCACACCGAATACAGTCCCAACAGGCACAAAATCAGCCCCACAATAACACTTGATATAACTAAAAACTTTGTTGTGCCGCCGCAAACCGAGCGCAGAATACAGCCGCCGTCAAAGGGCACAGATGGCAGCATATTCATAACAGACAAGCCAAAAGACACCCATGCAAATAGCTCAAATCCCAAGTAATGTCCTGCAATCGCCGATATCGCACCCGCACACGGCCCGGCTATGTACACCAGTATCTCCTGCCTGAGCGACAGATTTGACCCACTGCAGCTTATACACGCACCCACCGATGATACAGAAGCGCCCAGCATATTGCCTCCGGTAATTTTTATAGCCAACATATGCCCGCACTCGTGAATCAGCATGGCAAGCACGATCGCAATAGCCGTGGCCGAGTTTTCCAGCGCAAATACAACGCAGCCGAGCAGCACAAAGGGAAATAAAAAAGCAGATTTGTTCATAATAAAAAATCCGGGGAGCAAATGCTCCCCTAATCGTATGATATGATCAAAGAATAATGCAGATAAGACCGCCGCTGCCTTCGTTTATTACCCGCTCAAGGGTCTGTCTCAGCTTGGCTCTTGCCTCATCAGGCATTTTGTACAGCTTGTTATTAAGCCCTTCATTTACAAGCTCGCTGAGGGATTTGCCAAAAATATTAGTGTCCCAGATCTTCTCGGGCGAATCCTCAAACTCAGACAACAGATACTGCACAAGGTCCTCGCTCTGCTTTTCCGAGCCGACTATAGGATTGATCTCGGTCTCTATATCGGCCCGCATAAGATGGATACTCGGTGCGCTTGCTTTCAGCCTGACCCCCGATCTGCCGCCCTGTTTGATGATCTCGGGCTGCTCAAGTGTGAGCTCATGAGGTGCTGGCATTACAATGCCGTATCCCGTCTGTCTTACCTGCTCCAGAGCGCCGCTGATATGGGCATACTCTTCTCTGATATTTGCGGTTTCACGCATGATCTCCATAAGATGCCCTTCGTTTTTGACCGTTATTCCGCTATATTCGGACAAGGTTTTGTAGAACAGTTGGGTTGGCATCTCAACCTGTGCAAAAATGCAGCCTTTTCCGGTGTCGATCTCCTTTATCAAAGCGTCGCTGATCAGTTCTCCGTCCTTGATACAAGCTACCGCTTGTGCGGCATCCTGCATTTTGAGAGCATTCTCGCAGGTGTTCAGTATGCGGTTGTAGAGATCTTTTCTCAAGCGATCATGCTCGGGCAAATACATAATCCACTCAGGCAATGAAAAGCTATACTCCTTTACAGGAAATTGGTGCAGGATATTGGATATAATACCGTCAATTTCATCAGATTTTACCGACATGCAATTTACAGCTTTGCACGGAACACCGTATTTTTCACTCAACTCATCCTGCAGCATAAGCGCTCTTTGTGACAACGGATCAACACAGTTTACAAGCACGCAAAACGGCTTGTTTATCTCTTTCAGCTCGGCGATTATGCGCTCTTCAGCCGCTATGTAATCGGCTCTTTCAATGTCCCCGATAGACCCGTCTGTTGTGACAACTATCCCAACCGTCGAGTGTTCGCAGATAACCTTTTTGGTGCCCACCTCTGCTGCCTGAGCAAGAGGTATCTCGTGATCAAACCATGATGTAGTGATCATTCTGGGAGTGTCATTTTCAAACTCCCCTACCGCACCCGGTATCATGTAGCCCACGCAGTCTATCATACGAACGTTAAAGCTGCATTTGTTGTCAAGGGTAATGTTTATTGCTTCCTCGGGCACAAACTTGGGCTCTGCGGTCATTATTGTTCTGCCAGAACCACTTTGGGGCAGCTCGTCTCTTGCACGCTCTTTAAGATAAATATCATCTATCTTGGGGATGACCATCTCTTCCATAAAGCTTTTGATAAAGGTCGACTTGCCACTTCTTACCGGCCCAACAACGCCGATATAGATATCTCCGCCCGTTCTCTCCGCTATATCACGATAAATATTGGTTTCCACAGTTATTCCTCCACTTATTTCACAAAGGGTATCATAATCAATCTGTCACATGCTATCTTGCTCTCGTCATCCATATCGTTTGCCGACATTATAGCCGAAACAGTTGTGCCGTAACACTTGGCAATTTCCCATACGGTCTCGTCTTTTTCGGGGTATCTGAGCACAAGATTTCCCTTTGTGCATCTCTGTCTTGATTTGGATGTGTCGAGAACGCAGCTTGAGATCTGATCATAATATCTGCCGTTTTTTAACTTTGCCGACAGGTCTGCCTCGATTACTGCATTCAAATACGCATCCTCAACCGATACGCTAAGCGCCTTAACGGTGCAGCAGACAGAAGAATTGATAAGATTATCTGGCATTTCGGCGTCATTTTCTATGATCATACGTGCAGACTGCACGTTTCCAAGTCCGTCTTCGTACATAACGCTTACGTAAAACGCCATACCGATCTTATCTTTTGCATATCTGCACACCACGTAAGCGCAGCTGTCAATAACACGGTTCACACCATTGACCGTTTGCAGCCGCCCCTGCGCAGATACATGAGCATTGTAATCCGTATCACACTGACCTATGTAGATCTTTTCGCTTACCGCGTCGGTTTCGTACACGGTACTGTAAAGGTCAAGCAGGAGCTTACCCTCAGTCTTTCTGTAGACAAAAACGTTGGCATCAGCGCTTGCTTCACACACAAGGCAGGTATTCGTATCATCTTTGGGGATAATCTGCGCATAACAATATTCGTTTGCAAAACGCAGTTCAACCATATCAGACTCGGATACGTTGCGGCATTCCACCACCTGAGAAAATGGAAGAAGGTATTCTTTGCTGTCGATTTTTACCCCATCAAGCGCACATCCATACATTGTCAGCCTGACGGTTCCTCTTACCATGATTTTGTTCTGCAGGATCTTGATCTCTTCTTTTTCCCACAGCCAATTCCATCTGGTAACTCTGGCAAATCTTGAGATTTCCTCGTCAGAAAGTCTTATTTCTTCTGTAAAGGTAATCTTCTTTTCAGCCATATCAATACAAGAGGTTTGTTCAATGTCCTCTGTCTTAACATTGATGCCGTCACCGTGACTGCCGCAGGCATCTTCCGAAAGCTCGATATTCTCCATTCTGTATACTGCGACGTCGGACAATATTTTGGTTTTGATACGGATCTTGCGGCTATTGAGCACCTCAACGGATGCGCTCAGCACACGTACGGTGACGGTAGCCGTATCATCGGGCAATCCTGCAGGAATATCCACTGAATAGCTGAACTTGGTTTCTGCATTGATAAGATACATATTCTCCGATGCCTGAGAGTCATAGTGGGTAAACGCTCTCAAATCCCCGCTTACACGCAGATTGCCCGAAAGCATGCTCTTTTCGGTAACTCTTGCCACAGCATGTGTGCAAATCTCCCTTTCGTAATCAGGGTTGCAATCAGGGACGATAACTTCCATGATTTCTTCTTTTATATCCCTTGCCGCGTAGACTTCTTTGTACCTGCCAAGCCGCTGTTTAAGTACCTCCATATGATTTCTTCCTTTCGTAAACTGATTTCTGACTAAAATATACTGATAATTAAAAGAAAATATGCTTTTTTTATTGCAATTTTTCACGACTTTGTATATAATCTATAATTGAGGTGTTTCTGTGAAGATTTGCGGTATAGTGTGTGAATACAATCCTTTTCATAACGGTCATTATCTGCACATACAAAAGACCCGTGAGCTTCTCGGTGAGGACACTGCCGTTATATGCTGCATGTCTGGCAATTATGTCCAGCGCGGCGAACCGGCACTTTTGCCCAAGCACCTCCGAGCCGAAGCAGCTGTCCTCGGCGGCGCAGATTTGGTTATAGAACTTCCTTCTGCCTACTCCTTATTGTCGGCAGAAGGTTTTGCACGCTCTGGTGTGTATATTTTTAACGCATTGGACATTGTCACCGATATAACTTTTGGTGCAGAGAACTCGGATACAGAGCTGCTGTGTGATATAGCAGGATTACTGCGTGAGCACTCAATAGTCCAGCAGACACTTACCGAATTAAAAACCGGCATTTCCTACGCTGCCGCACGCGAAAAGGCTCTGTACACAGCCATCCGCGAAAAATCTTCGGTAATCTCCCACCCCAATAACATTCTCGCAATAGAGTACATAAAGGCGCTCAATGAGCTGTCCTCGTCCATCACTCCCCACGCAATCGGCAGAATAGGCGCATCCCATGACAGTACCGAACAGTCGGACGGCACATGGTCTGCATCGGCAATACGAAATGCGCTCTGCTCGGATGCATCCTGCAATCTTGATGCAATACGCGAATACGTCCCCGATGCATCATTTGATATACTTAAAGCCGCAGCAAAAAACGGCCTGTGCATGAATGACCGCGACAGCTTTGAGCGTCAGTGTTTTGCCTATCTGCTCAGACTGTCTGCACAGGATTACACAAACTATCCCGACGTAAGCGAAGGTCTCGAGCACAGAATATACAACGCAGTGAAAAACGCATCTTGCTGCGACGATATCCTCACCGCAGCAAAAACCCGCCGTTATCCTCTGTCGCGGATCAGACGCATACTTCTCAGGGCGTACTTGGGTATTACCCAGGAAATGTCCCTTGCGCCTCCTCCCTACTGCCGGGTTCTGGCATTCAACCAAACCGGTCAGCAGCTGTTGTCCAGACTCAGAGAGTCTTCAAATATCCCCGTCATCACCAAAACCGCGCATATTTCCAATCTCCCCGAGAGGGCAAAAACACTATTTAATATTGAATCACTGTCAACCGACTTGTACAACGCCGCTCTTCCCGCTCACAGCAGTTTTAGAGCAGGATACGAGTGGAGAGTCCAGCCGGTCAGACTTTGAGATAAATTATGAAAATCAGAGGTGAAATCGATGGCACGCACCTTCAAGGGTGGTATACACCCTGACGGAATGAAAGAGCTGACAAACAGCAAACCTATCGAAAAACTTGCGCCGCCGGAGTATGTCATTCTGCCTATCAGCATGCACATTGGCGCACCTTGCGAACCCCTGGTAAGCAAGGGCGACTATGTATACATGGGACAGAAGATCGCTGACAGCCCCGCTCCTGTATCGGCCCCCATCCATGCTTCCATCTCCGGAACAGTCAGGGATATCGTTCCCATGGCACATTCCAATGGCAGCAAGGTAATGTCCATTATCATCGACAACGATTATAAGGACGCTATGCACGAATCCGTGCAGCCCAAAGACCTGTCCACTATCACAACTGAGGAGTTCATCAGTGCAGTGAGAGAGGCCGGTATCGTCGGTCACGGCGGCGCCGCATTCCCCACACACATCAAGATTTCTTCCGGTATCGGCAAGGTTGACCGCTTGATCATCAATGCGGCCGAGTGTGAACCCTATATCACATCCGACCACAGAATCATGCTCGAGCGACCCGAAGAAGTCGCTGAGGGCGCAAAGCTTCTGCGCAAAATGTTCGGCGATATTGAAACTGCTATCTGTATCGAGAACAACAAGCAGAACGTTGTAGAAGGC
>JAFYMQ010000006.1 GCA_017556565.1 Clostridia bacterium
ACGCAGGTTCAGATTCTTCATTTCGGTCTCCTCCTTTAGTATTTTTGATATATAAGCGCTTGCGCGCAGTATATCCGTAATTTTTTGCCCCGGGCATGCTGCGGGGCTTGCTGCCGCCGGATTGAATCCGCACGGTGGATTATGCATTGAGCGCGGTTTTCAGCATTTCCCTGGCGCGTGCCAGCCGAGTTTTTACCGTGTTTTCGTTTTTGCCCAGAATATCTGCAATCTGCCTGACCGACAGATCGTCCAGATAATGCATCTTGATGACCTCACGGTACTCAAGCCTGAGCTGCTCGATCGCCTCATGCAGGTCTATGTACCCTTCGGCACCCGAATACCCGCCGTTTATGGCTGCACTGTCGCAGACCGTTTCTTCATTGAGCGGCTGCCACTCATTGCGTTTTTCCAAAAGATCTTTTGCGCAGTTGATGGTTACGCGTATAAGCCATGCTTTGCGGTGTTCTTCACTTTCGAAGGTGCGGTCTTTTTTGAAATATGCAAGGAAAACCTCGGAGAACACATCGTCTGTATCCATGGGATTTTTGACATAGCGGTATGCAATACGGTATACCATATCCGCATATGTTTTTACGATTTGTTCTTCCATCCTAAATACCCCGGCATATCCATTTTGGTTTCATTTGTACGGGAATCTGCTAAAATATTTTTATATAATGTAATTATATAAAGATTCATAGTACATTTTCGCATAGCAACTATGACAAGATAATGACAATAAGACTCCGACATAGCAAAATATTGATTTTCGCAAAAAGTCGTGATATAATCCATGGCAAGTATGCAGGAGGTGATAAACTTGCACATAATTGCTGTTGACGATGAGCCTTTGGCGCTTGGACTGCTGGTCAATTCCATACGCGAAACCTGCCCCGCAGCCGAGATAAACCGGTTTCAGTCGGGATATGAGGCTATAGAGTTTTTGCAGAACGGGCACTGTGACGTGGCCTTTCTGGACATCAATATGCGAGGTATCAACGGACTCAATCTGGCAAAAAGGATCAAAGATATCAACCCTCTGTGCAACCTTGTTTTTGTCACGGGGTACTCGGAATATGCCACCGATGCTCTGTCCATGCACGCCAGCGGCTACGTGATCAAGCCGGTCAGCGCTGAGGCAATCCGCGCCGAGCTTGACGATCTGCGCCATCCTGTAATCATGCAGGCAGGCTGCACCTTGCGGGTGCGCTGCTTTGGCAATTTTGAGGTGTTTACCCCTGACGGCGAGCCTATAAAGTTCACACGCGCCAAGGCGAAAGAACTGTTTGCCTATCTGGTATACCGCCGCGGCAGTTCATGCTCGGTACGGGAGCTGGCTGCGGTACTGTTTGAGGACAACGCCTACTCCGGCAAGCAGATGCTCTATCTGCAAAAGATCATCTCCTCTATGATGCAGACGCTGCGTGCTCACAATGCCGCAGGCGTGATACAAAAATCCTACAACTCCATTGCGCTCAACGATACCGCAGTGGACTGCGACTACTACCGTTTTCTCAAAATGGACGTCCCCTCCATCAACGCATACACCGGCGAGTTTATGACCCAGTACTCATGGGCAGAGTTTGTTACCGGATATCTTGACCGCCTGACAAACGGCGGCAAGTCCGGGCAGTCCTGATATCGACTGTATTATCCTGTAATATTTCGGAGGAAGTGCTATGCCGAATACAAATGCCAAGCGTGTGCCCGTCAGGACGGTGTTGGCCGTTGGGGGTATTCTGATTTTGATACTGTGCGCCGTCTTTCTGCTGTGGACTGCCAATGCCAACAGCAATCAGGCCATAAGCGCCGTTGCCGCCAAGGTGTATTTTGTGGGCGAGTACCGCATAGGCGACGGCCCGTGGCAAACTATCGAAAAGGGTCAGCACATCCCCTCTAGCCGCGGTGACGTTACCCTGCGGGGCAATTTTCATATGACCTCGCCGGGCGGTGAGTATATCGGCGTCTACAAGGGCACTACCCCTATCGCTTTTTATACCGATCATATCAGCGTTACTTTTTTTGAGGACGGCAAGGAGCCCTATACCATCGACCACGAAAATCCTCTGTTCGGTGAATCGGCATGCGGTGTTGACTGGACTTCGCACGCATTCTCTGGCGGAGATGCTCCGATAGAGATACTCATCCACAATCCCCACAGTTACGGAAATGAGACCGCAATCGACGAGCTGCTGGCGGGTACGGCCTTCTGGGGATACATGGATTTTGAAAAAGATATTCTCGACAGTGGCAAGTACCAGCGCAATACAGGACTGTTGTTTGTTATAGTTTCTCTGGTGCTTTTGGGCACGGCGCTGTTCTCCACTCTGATCCACATAAAAAACAGCAATATCCTGTGGCTGATCGGCATGGTCATACTGTTTGCCGGTGCTTATTTTATATTCAGCGCTGATGGCGTTTCATTCTGGAACGATTCCATCGTGACCAACACTATTGTGCTGGGCAGCTCGATGATCTTCTATATGCTGTCCTTGTCGCTGGTCATCACCCAGTTCCTCCGCGGCACAAAAAAGGTTGCCGTAACATCGGTCATCCTGCTGGGTGCTTCAGCCTGCGCGTGGTTCATTCTGCCCGCTGCGGGCGTGATGCGATTCTATGACACTTGGCTATGGTGGGTAGTATTTCAGCTTATTGTCAACGTTGTGCTTTTGGGCTGTCTTGTCAGAGAGTTTGCCGTATGCCGCGACAAAAAGATCCGCTGGATATATATCGGTAACATGCTGCCCCTTGCGGCGTTCGGCATCGACGCAGTCATGACCGCTCTGGGCACATGGCAGGGCGGCGTTATCTCCAAACCGGTGTTCATCATAATGTTTATTGCAGCGCTGATCGTGGTGCTCAGGATAATCCCCCGCAGCATCAATACCGCAGCCAAAGCAAAGGAGCTGGAGACCGAGCGTAACGCCCTGAACGCCCAGCTTGCACAAAGCCGCATCTCCACCATGATGAGTCAGATTCGCCCTCACTTTATCTACAATACTTTGGGCAGCATCGAGTATCTCTGCGAAGAAGACCCCCAAAAGGCTCGCAAGCTTGTGCACAGTTTTGCAAAATACCTGCGCGGTAACTTTGGGGAGCTGGACAATCCCAGACCCATACCCATGTCGCAGGAAATGGAGCACGTGCGTCACTACGTCAGCATCGAAAACGTCCGTTTCCCCGATATGACCTTTACCTTTGAGACCGAGTCGGACGATTTTATGCTGCCTGCGCTGACTGTGCAGCCCATAGTCGAAAACGCCATCAAGCACGGTCTTATGCCTCTGGATCACGGCGGCTCGGTACGTGTCTGCTCATGGGAAACACCCTCCCACTACCGTGTCAGCATCGAGGATGACGGTGTGGGATTTGATACCGCCATACTGGATACCGACCGCAAGCATATCGGTCTGCGCAACATCCGCGGCAGACTGGAAACCATGGTCGACGGCACTCTGCACATCGAAAGCACCCCCGGCAAGGGCACAAAAGTGGTCATATCCATCCCAAAAGAAAGCTGCAAAAAGTAAACCGGATAAGATACAAAAAGCAGGCTGTTCCACTTGGAACAGCCTGCTTTTATATGCAGAAATCAGGTTGTAAATTATCAGTCCAACGGCTTCATTGTGGGGATTATTTTAGTATGTTTCATACCTTCTCATAACCTCTCATAAACCATCAAAATTATCGTTTGAAAACATCTAACCGCATATCTGCTCATGAGTTGCTCATATCCTGGCATAAAACCTCGGGCAACTGGGGTAAAACTGGGGTAAATCGAATTTTTAGATTCA
>JAFYMQ010000057.1 GCA_017556565.1 Clostridia bacterium
AATAAAATGACCTTGACCTTTCCAAGCCGCAGTTCGAACGAAAGCTTTGCAAGAAGTGCCGCTGCGGCATTTGTCGCCCAGCTTGATCCTACCGTGGACGAGCTCAGCGATATAAAAACCGCCGTATCCGAGGCAGTTACAAACTCTATCGTTCATGCCTACAGAGACGGCGTCGGTGATATTGTGATGACTGTCGAAATCGGTGACGAGAATATGGTGGAGATAACGGTAAAAGATCGCGGCTGCGGTATCGAGGATATCAAGCAAGCCTGCCAGCCTATGTTCACAACTGGAGGGCAGGAGCGCAGCGGTATGGGGTTTACCATAATGGAAACCTTTATGGATAGTATGAAAGTCAGGTCTGTACCCGGGCGAGGCACAGTCGTCAGGATGAAAAAGCGCATCAGCATCAGAGGACGATTCAGATGACACTATTGTTGTCGGCTGCGCAAAACGGCGACAAAAATGCTCTGGATAATATACTGCGCTCAAACTCTGCGCTGATATACAGTGTTGCCAGACGATTTATGGGCAGAGGAGTGGAGCTTGACGATCTGTATCAGATAGGCAGCATTGGGTTTATCAAGGCTGTAAAAGGCTTCGATCTGACCCTTGGCACACAGTTTTCTACTTATGCCGTCCCCAAAATTGCGGGAGAGATCAAGCGGTTTTTGCGGGATGACGGGATTATAAAGGTCAGCCGCAACGTAAAAGAAAACGCTCTCAAAATCAGCCGGGCGGCAGCTGACTATGAGAGCAGGTATGGTGTGGTGCCGAGAATCAGTGATATATGCAGTATGACCGGACTTGATACCGAAGAAGTGGCCGCCTGCATGGATGCACCCTGCAGCGCTCAGTCTCTTGATGCTGAGATATCAGACGGACTGCGGCTTATGGACACTGTATCGAGCGGCTATGAAGAACAAAAACTCGTCGAGCATATTGCACTCAGACAGGCAATAGATGAGCTCGACGAGTTGTGGCGCGTTATTATTCTTTTGAGATTTTTTGGTGGGCTGACCCAGCAGCAAACGGCGGACAAAGTTGGCATAAATCAGGTACAGGTCTCGCGTATAGAACGAAAAGCCATAGAAAAGATGCGAAAACGGCTGCAGACTATATGATACCCAACGAACTGTACAAAAACACCCAGATAAATATCGTAAAGCACGATAGTGCAGACGCTGCAATAACCGACTCTCCGGCTATGGTGTAGTCGCTGTCCATCTGCTGCGCCATGGTAAATGACGATATTGCGGGCGGGGCGGCAAACGCGATGAGCAGGGAGGTAAACTCGATTCCTCTGAAGCCTGCCGCCAGTGCCAGCAGCGTGCCGATCAGCGGGAAAGCTACAAGCCTGCCGAACGTGCATATCAGCACATCTTTGATATCATGCTTGATATTGTCAAATCTGAAGAATGCGCCAAGAAGAACGATTGACAGAGGCGATGCAACTGCGGCAACCGAGGATACGGTAGACGCCAGCACATCGGGCAGCTGTATGCCTGAGAAGTTTACGGCAAAACCGAACAGAGTTGCCAGTATAAGGGGATTTGTTACGATAGAGCGGAGTATTTTGGAGATTTTCGGCTTTTCGCCTCTGAATACCTCCAGCGTGATAACGGCAAGGAAGTTGAACAGAGGCACGACGATGGCGGTGAGCAGGGCAGGTACGGCAGAGGGCTCATTGTTATAGATAGTGGATATTATGGGAATACCCAGTATAACAAAGTTGCTGCGGAAAATCGCCTGAATCATAGCGCCGCGTCTGCGGTTGTCCTTGCGTAACTTGCAGATGATGGGAATAGACAGCAGGTAGAGCACGATCACAACTATGGGCGCAAATAATATAAGCTTGAGATTGAATACACTCTTGAGCTGAGAGGTGTAAACGTTTTTGAACAGCAGGGTAGGCAGGAATACCTTGAAAACCAGCTTGTTACCCTTGGTTATCAGTTCGTTGTCTATGAGCTTGATGATCTTGAGAAAATAGCCAAGAGCAAGCATCAAAAATACCGGCAGCACCGAGTTGAGCGCGATAATAAAGCTATCCATTTTGCAGCACATCCTTGTAATATTTGAGAGGGTACATAGCGTACCCTCTCGATAGTAAATAAATTAAGATTTCAGGTCTGTCCAGAGCTTTGCGTAATAATCGTTGATATCTGTGGGCAGATTGATATATATCTGGCACTTGTCAAGCACATCGTCGGAGGGGAACATAATGGGGTTGTTCTTGACCTCATCGGGGAGTGCATCATAAGCAGGTTTGCTGGGTGTTGCGTAGCAGGTTACGTCCATGTTTGCCAGACAAACGTCGGTCTCACACATAAAGTTGATGAATGCCTCGGCGTTGTCCTTGTTCTTGGCACCCTTGGGGATGCACATTGCATCAATGAACATATTGCTGCCGGACTCGGGGATAACAAACTTGAGATCGGGATTGTTTTCCATCATAAGCAGCGCATCACCTGCGTAATAAGCGCCTATGGCAGCCTCGCCGCCCTCCAGCTTGTCGTACATCTCATCCATGAAATAACCCTGCAGAATAGGCTTCTGCTGCTTGAGGAGCTGGTATGCCTCGTCTATCTGAGCCTTGTCTGTGGTGTTGACGTTGTAGCCGAGAATAAACAGTGCGCTTGCGAATGCGTCACGGGAGTTGTCAAACTGCAGTATCTGACCGGAGTATGCGGAGTTGTACATATCGGTCCAGTCGGTGATCTCGTCTTTGATCAGCTTGCTGTTGTAGATAATACCGGTCACGCCCCAGGTATAGGGGACAGAGTACTCATTCTGAGGATCAAATGCCTGATTGAGATATCTGCTGTCAATGTTGGCAATATTGGGTACGTTGTCAAAGTTGATCTTCTCCAGCATATCCTCGTCGATCAGACGGGAGATCATATAGTCGGAGGGGATGATGACATCGTAGCTTGATCCGCCCTGCTTGAGCACCGAATAAAGCTGCTCGTTGGACTGATATGTTTTGTAGTTGACCTTTATGCCGGTCTTCTTTTCAAAATCGTCAAAAATACTCTCATCAATATTTTCGCCCCAGTTATACACGTTAACTTCACCGTTGGGGTAACTCTTACCGCAAGCGGGGAGGAGAGAGAACAGCATAACAGCGACAATAATAAGGGCAATTTTTTTCAATTTTGTATCTCCTTTCATTTTGTGGATCCAGAGTCGGAGGTGAGTGCACGCATTTTCTTTTCTGCGGCCTTTTCCTGACGAGCCTGTCTGACGTTGATTATTATCAGCAGTACCAAAACTGTGACAAACAAGAGTGTGGAAAGTGCGTTGATCTCGGGACTGATGCGCTTTTTGGTCATGGCGTAGATCTCCATGCTCAAGGTCTGCACTCTGGAGCCTGCGGTAAAATAGCTGATAACAAAGTCGTCGATAGACAGTGTAAACGCCATTATAAGACCGCTGACGATACCGGGACGGATCTCGGGGAGAATGACCTTGAAGAACGACTGCATCCATGTAGCACCCAGATCCTGAGCTGCCTCAAACAGGTTTTTGTCAAGCTGACGGAGCTTGGGCAGAACAGAAAGTATTACATAGGGAATATTGAATGTTATGTGCGCTATCAGAAGTGTGCCGAATCCCAGCTCGATCTCCAGTCCGAGTACGCGGTTTAAAATAGCAAATATGGACACGAAAAGCAGGCTGAGGGAAACACCGGTTATAATATCCGCATTGATGACGGGGATGTTGTTTACTGCCAGTATTGCGTCTCTGGTGCGGCGGCGCATGCTGTAAAGGCCTACAGCTGTAAAGGTGCCTGCAACAGTGGACACAACGGCTGCAATAGCAGATACGAGAAGGGTGACCCAAAGTGCGTTGAGTATGCTTTCGTTCTGGAACAGCTTGATGTACCAGTCAAAGGTAAAACCCTCATAAACGGTACGGCTGCGGTTCTCGTTGAAAGAAAAGATGATCAGTATAAATATAGGTGCGTACAGGAAAAGAAAGATAAGGGCCTCGAATAATCTTGTGCCTACGCGGTTTGTCTTTTTCATAACAGCAC
>JAFYMQ010000058.1 GCA_017556565.1 Clostridia bacterium
CACCTATAACACCGCATACGGCAACTATGTTGTCATCGATCACGGCGGCGGTGTCGCAACCCTGTATGCACATATGACCAAGCGTCTTGTCAGCGTAGGCGAGACCGTCAAGCAGGGTCAGAAGATCGGCACAGTCGGTTCCACCGGATATTCCACAGGCCCCCATCTGCATTATGAGATCATCAAGGACGGCGACTATATCGATCCCGTCACACAGTACCCGGGATTCAGAATAGTACATAAAGACGGAAGGGTGCTCTCGCAATGAATAAACATCGCATTACTCTGTCAACGGCTATAGCTATCGCACTGCTTGCCGTTGTTACAGCATCAATAATAGTATTTTTTGCAACAGTCGAACTGTGCAAAAAAGATCTTGTAGATCCTCGCCAGTACGGTTCGCTGTTTTTCAAACTCAACGCTATCCATAACATTGTCGACACGTATTATGTCGGTGAATACGATGAGCAGGAGCTTTTCGAGAGTATGTTTGCCGGCTATATCGACGGTCTGGGAGACAAATGGTCAGGCTATTATACCGAAGAGCAGACCAACCAGATAATGGATATCAACAGTAACACCTACGTCGGCATCGGCGTTACTTTCACCCAGAACGAACAGGGTCAGTATGAGATAACCGGTCTCAATCCCAAGGGCCCTGCATTCCAGGCAGGCATTTCGGTCAGGGATATCATACACAAAGTCAACGATACCCCCGCATCCCAGCTCGAAACCACCGACGACGTGGTAGCAGCTGTCAAGGGTGAAGAGGGCTCGACCGTCCGCATCACCGTTTTGCGCGGCACACAGGAGCTGGAATACACCCTTATCCGCACCAAGCTGTTCATCGAGTGCATCGAGACACGCATGCTTGACAACGGCATCGGCTACGTTATTATCACCGATTTCCCCAGGAATGCAGACGTTGAGTTTATCGAAAAGGTTAACGATCTTGTGGATCAGGGCGCAAAAGGTCTGGTATTCGATGTCCGCTTCAATAACGGCGGCTACGTATCGGTCATGGCAAATATGCTCGACCTGTTGCTGCCCCGCGGTGATATTATCACTCTGAGCGACAGTATGGGCAATACCGATCGCTACAGATCGGATGCAAACTGCATCGAGCTGCCCATGGCAGTTCTTACCAATGAGTACTCCATCAGCGCGGCTGAGTTCTTTGCCGCAGCGCTGCAGGAATACGGCGTTGCCAAGGTCGTAGGCGACAAGACCGGCGGCAAAGGCTATGCCCAGAGTCTGTTTGTCCTTGGCGACGGCTCCAGCATCAATATCTCTATCCAGCGCTACTTTACCCCCAACGGCAACAGTCTTGCAGGCGTCGGCATCACACCCGATATCGAGATATCGCTGAGCGACGAGGACTTTATAAACTTCTACTATCTCACCGACGAGCAGGATACCCAGCTGCAGGCGGCGATAGAGTATGTTACTTCGCAGATAAAATAACACGGTCGTCAAGCTTCGCCTTGACACCGTCATGCACCGATATTATAATAATTTAACCATAAAAAGGAAGGGGCGCTTTTTAATGAAAAAGCAGTTCAAACTTACCAAGGGAAAATACGAAGAGATCAAACAGGAGCTGTACAATCTCAGAACAGTCAAAGAGAGAGAAATAGCCGAGCAGATCAAAGAAGCCCGTTCTCACGGTGACCTCTCCGAAAACAGCGAATACGACGAGGCTAAAAACGAGCAGGGCAAGCTGTATTCCCGTATGGCCGAGCTGGAAAATATACTTGAAAACGCAGTTATCATCGACGAGACCGCAATGGGCAAGGGTGTTGGCATGAGCTCCAAGGTCACCATGCTCATCAACGGCGTTGAGAGAGAATACACCATCGTCGGCTCTCAGGAAGCCAACCCCCGCGCAGGCAGACTGAGCGACGAGTCTCCCATCGGCAAGGCTCTGCTGGGCAAGCACGAAGGCGACGAAGTCACCGTTGAGACTCCCTCCGGAATTATGCAGGTAAAGATTCTTACAATCACAAAGTAAAATACAGAGGAAAGAAAAATGGAAGATATCATCATCACAGAGCAGCAGCCCGAACTTTCCGAACTGCTTCAGATACGTCGCGACAAGCTGGAAAATCTGCGCGCTGAGGGTCTGGATCCCTTTGTGCAGACCAAGTTTGAGCGCACCGCCAACAGCAAGAAGGTAGTCGAAGAGTTTGAGACACTGGAAAATCAGACCGTAACCGTAGCAGGCAGAATCATGTCCAAGCGTGAGATGGGCAAAGCATCCTTTGCTCTTATCCAGGATCAGGAGGGCAAGCTGCAGCTTTACTTCAAGATAGACGACATCGGACAGGAAGCTTACGACCGCTTCAAGAAGATGGACATCGGCGATATCATCGGCGTCAAGGGCTTTGTGTTCCGCACCCGCCGCGGCGAGATCTCGGTTCACGTTCAGGAGTACACCCTGCTGAGCAAGTCTCTGTTGCCCCTGCCCGAGAAGTATCACGGCCTGCAGGACACCGATCTGCGCTACCGCCAGAGATATGTTGACCTGATAGTCAACCCCGAAGTCCGCGAGACGTTCGTCAAGCGCAGCAAGATCATCAAGGGCGTTCGCAAGTATCTTGACGACCGAGGCTACTTAGAGGTAGAGACCCCTGTGCTCAACACCGTTCAGGGCGGCGCTACCGCAAGACCTTTTGTTACACACCACAACACCCTCAATCTGGATATGTATCTGCGTATCGCAACCGAGCTGCCCCTCAAGCGTCTTATCGTCGGCGGCTTTGACAAGGTCTACGAGATCGGCAGACTGTTCCGCAACGAGGGTATGGATACCCGCCACAACCCCGAGTTCACCACCATCGAGTTCTATGAGGCTTATACCGATATGAACGGTATGATGGACATCACCGAGGGTCTTATCCGCACCGTTGCACAGGAAGTCAACGGCACCACAATCCTGCAGTACGGCGATCTGGAACTGGATCTGGGCAAGCCCTTTGAGCGCATCACTATGACCGAGCTGGTCAAGCGCCACACCGGCATTGACTGGGATCAGGTCAAGACCATGGAAGATGCCGCCGCTATCGCAAAAGAGCATCACCTCAAGGTCGAGAAAAAGCACAAGAAGGGCGACATTCTGTCCATGCTCTTTGAAGAATACTGCGAGGACAAGCTGATCCAGCCTACCTTTGTTACCATGCATCCTGTCGAGATATCTCCTCTTGCAAAGAAAGACCCCGATCAGCCCGAGCTGACCCAGCGCTTTGAGCTGTTTGTTGCAGGCAGCGAGCTTGCCAACGCATTCTCCGAGCTCAACGATCCCATCGATCAGCGCCAGCGCTTTGAGGCTCAGATGAAGCTGCGCGAGCTGGGCGATATGGAAGCAAGCCAGATGGACGAGGATTACCTGACCGCTATGGAATACGGTATGCCTCCCACGGGCGGCTGCGGCATCGGCATCGACCGACTGGTAATGTTCCTCACCAACAACCAGTCCATCCGCGACGTCCTGCTGTTCCCCACAATGAAGCCGTTGGATTAAGAAAATCCAGTAATATCAAGGGTTTTTCGGTAGTGTAAAGAGCCAAATAGGCGAATTTACCCCAGTTTTACCCCAACCAAAAAGGGATTGCATTGCAATCCCTTTTTTTACTTAATTTCTTCATAAGATTTTTGGTCGATTTTGGGTGTGTGATATTGAGAATTTACAACCACAAGAGAGTTTTGTAAAAGGTGTTCGTACTCACTCAGAATCCTTTCAATATTTTCAATGTCTTTATTTCGTAGATGTTCCCCGACAGTCTGACTTTCGGAAACAATGTTTTTGGCGAGTGCCTTTATCTGCTGATTCTTTTCCTGCAGTCGCTGAACCTCTCGCTCCCTTGTCGCAGATTCTAAGGCAACGAACATGGCAAAAACCAACTTGAACAATTTTATAATAAAGAAGTCGTTACTGTATGCAATGTCATTCAGAATGGCAGTA
>JAFYMQ010000059.1 GCA_017556565.1 Clostridia bacterium
ATGGGAGCGGCTGGTTGTTGCATACCGCACACTGACCGGTCAGGCAGCCTGTGTCCCCGGCAGCGAGCCTCCCGAGCTGAGAGTTTGCTCCGACCCCATAGCCGAGGTCAAAGCAAGCTGCGCCACATCCGAAACCGATGAGTTTGTTCGCCCCTTTACCGTAACTCAGGACTATATACAAAGTGGCGACTCTGTTATATTCTTCAATTTCCGCCCCGACCGCGCCCGTGAAATAACAAGCGCTCTGGTGGATGAGGAGTTTGGCGGTTTCAAGCGCGAAAAGTGTATCAAGCCCCACTATGTATGCATGACCCAGTATGATGCCGCAATGCCCAACGTGCACCTTGCCTATCCCCCTCAGGATCTGAGCCGTGTGCTGGGCGAGTATCTGGCCCAGAAGGGTCTGACCCAGCTGCGTCTTGCCGAGACCGAAAAATATGCACACGTCACATTTTTCCTCAACGGCGGCAGAGAGCAGCCGTTTGAAAACGAAGAACGCAAGCTTATCCCCTCGCCCAAAGTTCCTACCTATGACGTAGCGCCTGCTATGAGCGCCCATTACATCAAATGGGCAGCCGAGGAGGCTATCGCATCGGGAGCTTTTGACATCATCATCCTCAACTTTGCAAACTGCGACATGGTGGGCCACACCGGCAATTATGAAGCTGCCTGCATAGCATCCGAGGTTGTTGACAGTCACGTAGGCGAGCTTGTAAAGATAACCAAAAAATACGGCGGTACCGCCGTTATTACCGCAGACCACGGCAATGCCGAAAAGATGCTGGACGAGCAGGGCGAGCCTTTTACAGCACACACCTGTTCGCTTGTACCTTTTATCGTTACCGACCGCCGCATAAAACTGCGCGGAGACGGCGCCCTCTGCGATATTGCACCCACCCTGCTTGAGCTTATGGGACTGGAAAAACCCGCAGAAATGACGGGTGTTTCGCTCATAGATCACTCAGGCAGCACCACCCAACAGGAAAATACAAAAGGAGATGCCAGTATATGAAAAAGTACCTTGAGATTACAAACGTTCGCGGACGCGAGATCCTTGACAGCCGTGCGAACCCCACCGTCGAGGTTGAGGTTTATGTAAACGACGGCCATCAGTCATTCTGCGGAAGAGCCGCAGTTCCCTCAGGCGCATCTACAGGCATCTACGAAGCCTGCGAGCTTCGCGACGGCGACAAGACCCGTTATCGCGGCAGAGGTGTACTCAAGGCTGTTGAGGGTATCAACACCGAGATCGCCGACACCCTGATGGGTGCAAACGCACTGGATCAGGCCGAGATCGACGCTATGCTGATCAAGCTTGACGGTACTCCCAACAAGAGCCGTCTGGGCGCAAACGCTATTCTGGGCACATCGCTGGCAGTTGCACGCGCTGCATCTCAGGCTCTGGGCATCAGCATGTACAGCTACATCGGCGGCGTTAACGCAAGAATCATGCCCGTACCCATGATGAACATTCTCAACGGCGGCGCACACGCAGCCAACAACGTTGATATTCAGGAGTTTATGGTCATGCCCGTTTCTGCTCCTTCCTGGGAAGAGGCACTCCGCCGCTGCACCGAGATATTCCACAGCCTGCGCATGGAGCTCAAGGCAAACGGCACACCCGCTACCGGTGTTGGTGACGAGGGCGGCTATGCTCCCAACCTGAAGCGTGACGAGGACGCACTCAAGATGATCGTTGCCGCTATCGAAAAGGCAGGCTATATCCCCGGCGAGGACTTTATGATCGCTATCGATGCTGCTTCCAGCGAGTGGTACAATGAGGAGACCGGCTGCTACGATCTGCCCAAGGCCAAAAAGACCATGACCAAGCAGCAGATGGTCAATATGTGGAAGCATTTTGTTGACAAGTACCCTATCATCTCTCTTGAGGACGGTATGGGTGAAAATGATATCGTAGGCTGGGAGATGCTGACCCGTGCTATCGGCGACCGCGTACAGCTGGTTGGCGACGACCTGTTTGTTACCAATGCATCCCGTCTGGCAGCCGGTATCGAAAAGGGCATCGCAAACTCCATCCTGATCAAGCTGAATCAGATCGGTACCATCACCGAGACTCTGGATGCTATTCAGGTTGCAAACCGCGCAGGTTATACCACTATCATCTCCCACCGTTCGGGCGAGACCGAGGACACCACTATTGCCGATATCAGCGTTGCAGTCAACGCAGGTCAGATCAAGACCGGTGCTCCCAGCCGTACCGACCGTGTTGCCAAGTACAACCAGCTGCTCCGTATCGAAGACGAGCTGGGCAGCAGCGCAAAGTATCTGGGCATGGATGCATTCTTCAACCTTAAGAGATAAAGCACATCAACATAAAAACCATACGCCCCGCTGAGTCGGGGCGTAGCTTTTAAACCAAAAGGAGCTTATACTATGCTGGAAACCATAAGAAAAACCGCACAGGCGCTTGAGCTTGCCAGAAAAAACGAGCCTCTTATCTCGGGCGAGCGCATCATGCCTGACAAAGAAGCTATAATAATGGTCATCGACCTGCTGCAGTCGCTGATGTTCCCCGGATACTTCGGCAGAATCAAAAACGAGTATTCAATAGGTCATCTGCTCTCCTCCATGTGCGCTATACTGCACACCCAGATCGTGGCATCTTCTGCCCTCAGCGGATGTGAGCTTGATGCGGACAGCATATGCAATGCTTTTATCGAGAGACTGCCCGAGGTACAGAGCGCTCTGCTCCGCGATGCCGAGGCAGGCTATCTGGGTGACCCCGCATCGGAAAACTGCGAGGAGATCATCTACTGCTACCCCGGTCTATATGCTATATTCGTCTACCGCGTAGCACACGAGCTGTACAAGCTGAAAGTCCCCTATATCCCCCGCATCATGACCGAGCACGCACACAGCGTGACCGGTGTTGACATCCATGCAGGCGCGACTATAGGCAAGAACTTCTTTATTGACCATGCTACCGGCATTGTTATCGGTGAGACTACCGTGATCGGCGACAACGTCAAGATCTATCAGGGTGTTACCATCGGTGCGCTCTCCACCCGCGGCGGTCAGAGCCTGCGCGGCAAGAAGCGTCACCCCACTATCGGCAACAATGTCACCATCTACGCAGGTGCTACCATACTGGGCGGTGAGACCGTCATCGGCGACAACGTCACCGTCGGCGGTAACGCATTCGTCACCGAGTCCATAGCTCCCAAAGTACGATAAACGGTTTGTGAAGTCAGGCAGGTGGCTTGGCTGCCTGTCGCGGATACAACCCCTCAGTATTTTGCTACGCAAAATCCAGCTCCCCTTACACAGGGGAGCCTTTTTCGTGAAAAAGTGGGTAACAGTTGTTACCCACTTTTATGCTTTCGTTATTATACTGTGTGTTTGACGCGGTCTTTTTCTTCGGCTACCTTTGCATCATTCCAGCGGCTCATGTCGCCCACGAGATAGCCCGTGATGCGGCGGATGCGCTGAAACTTCTGAGGCAAAAACTCATACTCAAGATCGACAAACTCGCCGTCAAGCTTGATATTGAGATACTTGAGCACCTTGCCGGGATGGCCGTCCTTTACGTGTGCGATGTAGGCGTCAATTTCTTTCTGCTCAAGCTGTCCACCGATAACTTTTACGTCTGTCATAGGTCTTTCCTCCATATATAGTTTGTTGGTGAGTTCATAATACCACAGATAGTTTTATTTGTCTACACTTTTTGTATAAAATATTTTATATTTTTGGTATTGATTTTTTTATTCATTTTTGGTATAATGCGTATAGACAATTGAACAGGCTTCGTTATCCAGAGATGAGGTAGAGGGTTAGCTCAATGACCTCACGCCAACCTGTTTTTTTCAAGGTGGCTCCGCTAACAACGATAAGGAGTGAAATCGACAATCAGACTCCTTACAAGGGAGTCTTTTCTATTGTACTACAACTACAGAAAGGTGCAAAATTATGGCACAGAGAAAGCTTTTTACTTCTGAAAGCGTAACAGAAGGACATCCCGACAAAGTTTGCGACCAGATCTCCGACGGTATTCTGGACGCGATACTGGCAAACGACAAGAATGCTCACGTAGCTTGCGAGACCTGCGCAACAACAGGTATGGTAATGGTATTCGGTGAGATCACCACTGACTGCTACGTTGACATCCCCGCTACCGTCAGAAACGTCATCCGCGACATCGGCTACGACGGCGCACATTCGGGCTTTGACTACAAGACCTGCGCTGTTCTCTCTTCTATCGACGGACAGAGCCCCGACATCGCTATGGGTGTCAACAACGCTCTGGAAAACCGCAAGGGCGGCGGTGACGTATTCGACCTCATCGGTGCAGGCGATCAGGGTATGATGTTCGGCTTTGCAAACGACGAGACCAAGGAGCTTATGCCCGCTCCTATCACCTACGCACACAACATTACCCGCAAGCTTGCCGAGGTAAGAAAGAACAAGACCCTGCCCTTCATCCTGCCCGACGGCAAGAGCCAGGTCAGCGTTATGTATGACGAAAACGGCAACCCCGAGAGCATCGACACCGTTGTCGTATCCACCCAGCACACTCCCGACGTTGATATGAAGGATCTGCACGACGCAGTTATCGAGGAGGTCATCCTCCCCTCCCTGCCCAAGAAGCTGATCACTCCCAAGACCGTATTCCACATCAACCCCACCGGCCGTTTCGTGGTCGGCGGCCCTCAGGGCGACAGCGGTCTGACCGGTCGTAAGATCATCGTCGACACCTACGGCGGCTATGCCCGTCACGGCGGCGGTGCCTTCTCCGGTAAGGACCCCACCAAGGTTGACCGTACCGGTGCTTATATGGCCCGTTACATCGCCAAGAACATCGTCGCTGCCGGTCTGGCTGACCGCTGCGAGCTGCAGCTGGCTTACGCCATCGGTGTTGCTCAGCCCGTTTCCGTGCTGGTTGACAGCTTTGGCACCGGTAAATTTGACGACGAAAAGC
>JAFYMQ010000060.1 GCA_017556565.1 Clostridia bacterium
CATCAAGGGGAAGGCTTGCGGGGATATAAAAAGACTGTTCCCGTGGGAACAGTCTTTTTGGTTTTTATCTTACTTCTCTTCGATGTCGGTCTTGATGGACAGTTCTCTCAGCTGCTTGAGGTCGACATAGTCGGGAGCGTCGGTCATCAGCTCGGATGCGTTCTGCACCTTGGGGAATGCGATAACGTCACGGATGCTCTCGGTGTCTGCCAGATGCATGACGATACGGTCGAGGCCGTATGCCAGACCGCCGTGGGGAGGTGCGCCGTAGCGGAATGCATTGATCAGGTAGCCGAAGCGAGCCTGTGCCTCTTCTTCGCTGAAGCCGAGTGCCTTGAACATCTGCTTCTGCACGTCAGAGCGGTGGATACGGATGGAGCCGCCGCCCAGCTCGGTGCCGTTGAGCACGATGTCGTAGGCCTTGGCGCGCATATTCTGAGGCTCGGTATCAAACAGATGGATATCCTCGTCCATGGGAGCGGTGAAGGGATGGTGCTTGGCGTACAGACGGGTATTGCCCTCGTCGTCCTCGCCGTACTCGAACATGGGGAACTCGGTGACCCACAACAGCTTGTAGACGCCTGCGGGGATGAGGCCCATCTTCTTGGCGACGTGGCATCTCAGAGCGCCCACGGCGTTCTGTGCGGTCTCCTCGTCCTCGTGAGCAACGCACAGCAGCAGGTCGCCGGGTACTACCTGAGCCTTTTCCTTGATGGAGCTCAAGCTGTCCTCGGTCATAAACTTGGCAAAAGAAGAGCTCTGCTCGCCTGCACCGGTAGTCTTGAGCCATGCAAGACCCTTTGCCTTGTAGCTCTTGACGAACTCGCCCAGTGCATCGATCTCCTTGCGGCTCAGCTTGTCGCCGCCGCCCTTGACGTTGATAGCCTGAACGCTCTTGGCATTCTCAAACACGGCAAAGCCGCACTTTTCGCACTTGTCGGTCAGATCAACCAGTTCCATATCAAATCTCAGGTCGGGCTTGTCCGAGCCGAAGCGAGCCATAGCTTCCTTGTAGGTGATGCGCATAAAGGGGGTCTCGATGTCCTTGTCCAGCACTTCTTTGAACAGGCGCTTGATAAAGCCCTCCTGCATTGCGATAACGTCGTCGACATCAACGTAGCTCATCTCAAGGTCGATCTGGGTGAACTCGGGCTGACGGTCGTAGCGCAGATCCTCGTCTCTAAAGCAGCGGGCGATCTGGAAATAACGGTCAAAGCCGGACAGCATCAGCAGCTGCTTGTACTGCTGGGGAGACTGGGGCAGAGCGTAGAACTTGCCGGGATGTACGCGGGAAGGAACAAGATAGTCGCGTGCGCCTTCGGGGGTGGACTTGGTCAAAATGGGGGTTTCTATCTCGAAGAAGCCGTTCTCGTCAAAGTAGTCGCGGGTGATCTTGGCGACGCGGTGACGGATGGCGAGAGTCTTCTGCAGGGAGGGACGGCGCAGGTCGAGGTAGCGGTACTTGAGGCGCAGAGCGTCGTTGACGTTGACATCGTCGGAGATCTCAAAGGGAGGGGTCTCGGATGCGGAGTACAGCTCAAGCTCCTCGGCAACGATCTCGATCTTGCCGGTGGGGATCTTGTCATTGATGGCAGAGCGCATACGGACGGTGCCGGTGATGCGGACGGTGTACTCGGCGCGGAGGGAGAAGGCTTTTTCTGCCAGTTCGTCATTGATGCTGCGGTCAAACACGCACTGTACGATGCCCTCTCTGTCGCGGACGTCGATAAAGATCAGCGCGCCCAGGTCACGGTTGCGGGCTACCCAGCCGCAGACGGACACTCTCTTGCCAATATCTCCCTCACGGAGGCTGCCGCAGTATACGCGGGGTGCAGACATATTTTTCATATCAGTTCTGTCCTTTCTGTATTGCCTGAGCAATAGACTCTGCCTCAAGAGTGATCTCAGTCTGCTCTTTGAGACGCATATTTTTGAGAATTGCCTGATTGTTATTGACCTCGCTCTCACCGAGAACGATGGTGTACTTTGCGCCGATTCTATCGGCGTTCTTCATCTGAGCTTTCAGACCGCGGGAACACAAATCGGTCTCGACCGCAACGCCCAGTCCTCTCAGCGCGGCTGCCAGACGCAGTGCTGCCTCACCGCCGCAGGCATCGGCCGAAGCGATGAACACGTCGCAGGTGGGAGCTTCGGGGAATACAAAGCCCGATGCATCGGCTGCCAGCAGCAGACGCTCAAGACCGCAGCCAAAGCCGACTGCAGGGGTGGCGGCGCCGCCCAGCTGCTCGATAAGGCCGTCGTATCTGCCGCCGCCGCATACGGTGCCCTGTGCACCGATGCCCGAGAATACGAACTCGAAAACGGTCTTGGTGTAGTAGTCAAGGCCGCGTACGATGGAGGTGTCGACCTCATACTCGATGCCCATCTGGGTCAGCGAGTTTTTAAGTCCCTCAAAGTGGCTTGCACAATCCTCGCAGAGGAAGTCTACTGCTCTGGGCGCATCCTCGGCAATAGCCGAGCAGACGGGGCTCTTGCAGTCAAGAATACGCATGGGGTTCTTGTCCAGACGGCTGAGGCAGGTCTCGCAGAGCTCCTGTTTTTTGCCCTCGAAGTACTCGTGGAGCGCCTTGTGGTAGGCGGGACGGCAGTGGGGGCAGCCGATGGAGTTGATGCGCAGCTTGGTAGCGATGCCCAGTTTTTTGATAAAGGTGCTTGCCAGCGCGATGACCTCGGCATCGGCGGTGTAGCCGCTTGCGCCGAAGCACTCGATACCAAACTGGTGATGCTCACGGAGTCTGCCTGCCTGAGGCTTCTCGTATCTGAAATTGGGGACTATGTAGTAGGCTTTGTAGGGGGCGCCGTTCTGTGCCTCGCCGTTCTCGATGTAGGAGCGCACGGTGGAGGCGGTGCCTTCGGGTCTCAGGGTAATGCTTCTGCCGCCCTTGTCCTCAAAGGTGTACATTTCTTTCTGCACAACGTCGGTGGTGTCACCTACGCCGCGGATGAACAGCTCGGTGTGCTCAAACACGGGGAAGCGTGTTTCGCGGTAGCCGAACAGACGGGCACACTCGCGCAGCAGATTTTCGGCATAGTGCCAGCGGTAAACTTCCGACACGGTAACGTCTGCCGTGCCCTTGGGTCTTTGGATCTTCTGACTCATTTTTTCTTTCCGTCCTTGAACATTGGATTAACAAACTCGCGCCAGTCGAGGTCGCCCCTATCAAGAGCGCAAACCAAGACCTCGGCGGATGCCAGGTTGGTGGCTATAGGAATTGTATTCATATCGCAATTACGCACGATTTCGGTGTGATGACGGGTCAACGAATAGTCATTCATGGGATCACGGAGCATAATCACAAGATCTATCTCGTTGTAGGCGCAGCGGGCAGATATCTGCTCCTCGCCGCCGATACCCGGCAGCAGACAATGGACATCAAGACCGGTGGCATCGGCTACCATTTTGCCCGTTGTTCGTGTGGCAAAAATGTTATGTTTTGCCAGTATTCCGCAGTATGCAATGCAGAACTGGATCATTAGCTCTTTTTTGCTGTTTTCGGCAATGATGGCTACGTTCATCTGACTAAGTCCTCCTTTTTCAGAAACGTCCGGGAACAGAATCCAGAAGACGGATCTTTTCCCCTTTTATTCTTCCCGCTATGTTGAAATACGCCTGCCATGCAGGGCTTTTTTTCTCGAATGCAAGCAGCTTGCCGCCGTTGCCGCAGGCTATGATGGCCTTGTCCTCGGGTACTATGCCCAGCAGACCCAGACCTGCCTGATCCATTGCGGCATCGATGTTGACCGCCTCGCCGCGGTTTATCATACTGCTGCGGACACGGTTGACAGCGATCTTGACGTTCTGCTGACCCTGTTCGCCCATCAGAATGCCCATCTTCTGTCCGCCGCGCAGGGATGTATGGTCGGGTGTGGACACCACGACGGCGCGATCGGCGCAAGCGCAAAAATCTATAACGTTGTCCGACATTCCTGCAGGACAATCAATGATGGTATAAGTAAAATGCTCGCGGGCCAGCTGCACAAGTGCCTCGATCTGCTCGCGCTCAAATACACGGTTGGTTGCGGGTGCTGTAAGCAGGCGCAGATTTTTGACGGTCTCGTGCTTGACGGCAGCTTCTTTGAGTCCGGCGTTGCCCTCGATAACGTCGGCATAGCTGAAAAGCACGCGGTTGGTCATGCCCAATATAAGATCCAGACTGCGCAGACCTGCGTCGGTATCTATGAGCAGAACCTTTTCACCGCGGGCGCACAATGCTACCGCAATATTGGCGCAAAAGGAGCTTTTGCCCGTTCCGCCCTTGCCTGATGCCACTGCTATGACTGTGCCCAACGATTTCACTTCCTTTGTTTTGGTAATATAATATTATACATCACTATCGCAAGATTAACAATAGGATTGCTCAAATATTATCTGTTCATTTGCCTGTAAGTCCGAAATAATAATTGTAAATATCGATGCAGACGGGAGCAACGCTGCCGCCCGAGCCTGCATGCTCGCCAACCACGCACACCACTATCTCGGGGTCGTCGTAGGGAGCAAAGGATACGAACACACCGTGGGCGGCTTTGCCCTCCTGAGTCTGGGCAGAACCGGTCTTGCCGCCGACCTCTATGGGGAAGTTGCGGAACACCGACGATGCCGTACCGTCCTCGGTAACAACCCCTCGCATACCTTCTTTGATGGCTTTTACCGAGGCACTTGACAGGCTAAGATTGACCGACGTGATCTTCTCGCTCTCGATTACCTGACTGCCGTCGTAGCTTGTGATGGCTTTGATGATGTGGGGGGTATATTTGGTGCCGCCGTTGACAATTGTAGCAACGTAGGATGCCAGCTGCAGGGGTGTGAACTGCTGCTCGGTCTGACCGATAGCCGCCTGAATGGTCTCACTCTCCTGCCATATTCCGCCGCCGTTTTCGGCGCGGCTTTCGGGGCCTGCAAGGTTACCGTCTTTTTCGCCGCCTATCTCGATGCCGGTTTTCTGACCCAGGCCCAACGCTGTTGCGTATTTGTTGAGTATCTGGATGCCCATGACTCTGCCCACCTCATAGAAGAAGTAGTTGCAGGAGTATTTGAGAGCTTCGCTGACCGTGATGTCGCCGTGGCTTCTGCCGTAGTCGTTGTAGACCCAGCAGGCAGGGGTATAGGAAGGGGCATAGTACATATACACGCCGGTGGTGTGCATCTTCTCATCGGCGGTGATTATACCCTCCTCCAGCGCCGCCAGGGCGGTGACCATCTTGAAGGTAGAGCCGGGAGGGTACATACCCGCTATGGTACGATTGAAAAACGGCTTGAGCTCGTTTGCCAGATTGGCATTGTAGTCTGCGCCGTAGGTTGAAAGATTGTAGGTGGGGTAGCTTGCCATGGTGAGTATCTCACCGGTCTTGGCGCTGAGCACTACCACCGCGCCGCCCTCGGCACCAATGCTTTTTTCGCCGTTGTCGCCGTTTCTAAAGCCCTCTATCACTCTTGCCAGCGACTGCTCGGCAACTTTCTGCATCTCAATATCCAGAGTCAGCACTATATTGTCGCCCGGCTGAGGGTCTTCCAGCATATATTCGTCAACAAGCTGACCTGTCTGGCGGTCGATTTCAACGTTCTTTTTGCCGTCGATGCCACGCAGGTAGCTCTCATAGGCTTTTTCTATGCCCATTTTGCCGATATTGTCGGTCAGGCGGTAACCGCTTGACTTGAGTTCGTCATACTCGGCGGAGGATATTGCCGCTACCCTGCCCAGCACGTGTGCGGCATAGGTGGTGGCATATTCTCTGCGGGCGCCCGTGGCTATGGTGACACCGGGCAGCAGATGTGACAGCGCAGATACCTCGACCACTGTGTCTATGTCCACGTCGGTGGCTATTGTGACGGGCGAATTGTATGCCGAAAACTCGCACCGCTCAAGATAGTATCTGACGCCGATTATAATGCGCTTTTCGCGGCTGGTCAGCTCATCACTCACCTTGTAACGCTCGCACAGCAGGGTGAACAAACGGCTTGCGCTGATATTTTCGTCCCACTGACGGTCGGCGATAAACTTCATCAGTTTTTTGCCCGAGCCGCTGGTCTGACTCTCATAGGTATATTCATAGGGGGCATATCGGCTGATGGGCAGCTCGTCGCTCCACTCAAAGCCGCCCTCCTCAAGCATAGTGCACAGAGACAGAATAACGTCGTTCTGCACAGATTTGTCCCACTCGTAGTAGTCGAAGGTAATATTATAGCAGGCAACGTCGGACACCAGAGTGTTGCCGTTGCGATCCTGTATCTCGCCGCGGGATGCGGTTTCTTTGTATGTACGCACGCTGCGGTTTTGTACCGAGCGCACGGCTTCTTCGTGCTCGACCAGCTGGAGGTATGCCATTCTGGTGATCATTATGACCACCACGCACAGCATCATCAGGCAGAGCACAACGACTTTGCGGGTATATTTGCCGCTGTCTACGCTGTTCACTGCTCTTCCTCCCCAAAGAATCTTTGCAGCCACCTAGTTGCAAAGCATACGCCTACACCAACGGGCACAGACAGTATAAGACTGCCCGCCGCCGTCAGCAAACCTGCGCTGATGCTCAGCTGATACACCAGTCTGTAGTAAAAAATAAACTTGCACACCTCTGCCATAAGAATACACAGTGTACCTGCCATAATGGGCAGAATAATGTTGACGCGGAAATATTTGTCAAACAGCCAGCCAAGTACCACGCCGACAAGGGACAGGTACAGGCAGGCAAGCCCCTCTACGGTAATGCCGTGCACCGCCAGCAGCAGTCCCGAGAAAAATCCCAGCGTGCCCGCGATATACGGCCCCTCATAAAGAGCAAGTGCAGTCACCAGAAAAGGCAAAAAATCAGCCCGCGCACTCCACAGGGTAAGAGCGGGGCTGCGGGAGCTTTGCAGCACCAAAAGGACTACGGCAAACACGCCGTAGACAAACCATTTGAGTACCGATTTACGCCTGAAAAATGACAAATATACTCACTCCGTAATCTCAAAATCCTTGACAACAAATACTGTATGCAGCTTTTCTATATCCACCGCAGGCTCAATAACCGCGTAGCTGGATATGCCGTGGTCCTCGCGCCTGACGGCTTTGACTGTGCCGACTATGATGCCCTTTGGGAAAAGTTCGGTAGCGCCGCTGGTTTCGATAATGTCACCTGTCTGCAAATCGACGTCGTTTTTCAGATAGGGCATCTTGAGGCAGCCGTCGGATGCCAGCACGAAGTCACCCTCGACCACCACGGTCTCACGGGTACGGGACACGATGCAGGCAAGCTTGGTATCGATATTGATCAGTGTGATGACCTCGGCAGAGCGGAGGGCAACCGAGCTGATATATCCAACAAACCCCGCATCGGTCATAACACAGTCACCGACCTCGATGCCGTCTATACTGCCGCGGTTGATGGTAAAGGTGCTGGTGTATCCGCTTGTGATGGTGGACACCACCGAGCACATCTCAAACTCGAAGTCCGAGCGCTTTTACTTGAGCCCTGCAAGGCTTCTCAGGTCTTCATTCTCGCTGACGGCTGCGTAGTACTCCGACTCCAGCTTTTGCAGTTCGGCTACGCGGTCGCGGAGGCGGGCATTTTCCCTCTCCAGTTCGTCATAGCCCTTGAAATACGCAAAAAAGCCTCCTATCCCGTCGCCTACCCAGCTGACGCCCTTTTCCAAAGGCGTGACTATAACCCCCATAAGATTGGTTATGGGTGTGGGTGACGGGGACACGAAGGCATAAATCATAACGCCGACAGACAGCAGGGCAAGAATAAAGCCAAACACAAATATCTTTGACCTCCATAGCTTACGCATCTGTATCTGTTCCTCCGACTGTATTCAAAATACGGTAAAGCCGCGCAACGGGCAGCCCTACTACGTTAAAATAATCTCCCGAAATACCCTTGACCAGCACGCAGCCTTTTTCCTGAATGCCGTACGCACCGGCTTTGTCAAGGGGTTCATCAGTGCCCACGTACCAGTCGATAAGCTCCCGACTCAGCTCAAAAAAGGTAACGTCGGTGCGCTCGCAGAAGGTATGGCTCTCACCTTTTGCCACAACTGTTACGCCGGTAAAGACCGAGTGGGTCTTGCCCGACAGTTTGGCGAGCATATTTTTGGCATCCTCGGGGTCTCTGGGCTTGCCCAGTATCTCGCCGTCTATTGCCACTACCGTATCGGCGCCGATCACGATATCGTCA
>JAFYMQ010000061.1 GCA_017556565.1 Clostridia bacterium
GTTCCCGCGCCTACCGCAAGTTCGATGCCGTAACCTGCGCAAAAATCACGGACAAAGGCTTCGTCACGATCCGATTCCGCACCCCGCAAATGATGGTTAAAATGGGCGGCAGTCAGCTTCAGCTTCGCGCTGAGGTTGCGGGATTTGATGACAAAGCTCTCGCCGATGCTATTGCCTACATTCATCAGGCAGGCAAGAAAGCTTATATTACCGTAAACTGTTTTGCAAAAAACAGCGAGATAGACAATGTCGGCGCATACGCAAAGTTCCTGCACAGTATCGGTGCTGATGCAGTTATCGTATCCGATATTGGCGTTATACACACCATACGCAACGCCTGCCCCGAGCTTGAGGTGCACGTCAGCACACAGGCAAACTGCGTCAACTATGCATCGGCTATGGTTTATCGCAGTATGGGCGCAAAGCGCGTTGTACTGGGCAGAGAAATGAGCCTTGAGGAGATTGCCGAACTGCGCGCAAAAGTGCCCCTGGATCTTGAGCTTGAGGCTTTTGTACACGGTGCTATGTGCATGGCATATTCGGGCAGATGTCTTATCAGCTCTTTTCTCAACAACCGCTCAGGCAACCGCGGTGACTGCACACAGCCCTGCCGTTGGAATTATCACCTGGTCGAGCAGACCCGTCCCAACGTTTTCCTTCCCGTTATCGAAGATGAGCGCGGCAGCGCAATACTCAGCAGCCACGATATGAACTGTCTTGCCATACTCGATCAGATTGCCGATGCAGGTATCTGCTCTTTCAAGATCGAAGGCAGAATGAAGTCTCCCTACTACGTTGCAACCGTCACCAATGCATACCGCCACGCCATCGACAAGACCGGCGACACCGATATGCTGCTCCGCGAGCTTGAGACTATCAGCCACAGACCCTATGCCGACGGATTCTACTTTGGCGAAGTCAAAAAGAATCACAACAACTCGGGCGCATATACATCAAGCCATATTTTTGTCGGTGTTGTAAAAGAAGATCTGGGCGGCGGCTTATACCGCGTGGAAGAACGCAACAAGTTCAACAAAGGTGAAACCATCGAGATTCTCTCCCCTCGCACCGTCGGTCTCAGCTTCACAGTTGAGGAGATTTTTGAGGATGACGTCGCTGTCGACAGTGCCAACAAACCTATGAAAGACTACGTTATCCGCTGCCCCCACACACTCTATGTGGGAGATTTTCTCAGAAAACCCAACTGAATATAAAAAACAGAGTCAAAACCGACTCTGTTTTTATTTTACTCTGTAACTATGCTTATCATGTACTCGCCCATACGTTGGGTATGCTTATGGGGCACGTCAGACAACGTATCCACAGACTTAAGATTTGTTATACCCGTGCCCGTCAGCTTGAACCAAGCTTCTTTTACTGTCCACACCTCAAACAATCGTGCCGCAGACTCTCCATCAAGTATATCCGAGCCGCCTGCACCATCCATAACATACCCAAGCTCATTTGCGGTGCAAACTCTCCGGGCAAACTCTATGCCAAGCGGCTTTATCCGCTCAATATCCACGCCGATGGGCTCAAGTGATGCAGCGCATACAACCCACTCTCCGCTGTGGCTTATACTGAAAAACACGCCCAAATCCTGCACAAAAGGCTTTCCCCTGCCGTCTGTACAGAACCTGATTGAATCAGGTACGCAATCGGTAAGCTTCAAAATTGCCTTTCGCGCAAGCATACGGCCTGCAAGTGTGCGATGCTTTGAGTCGATGCTTTTCAGCTTGTCGATTCTGTTTTTGTCTGCATCCGTGAGCTTTGCGTATTCTTCGTCATATTGCTCACGACAAAACTCGCGGATGTTACTTATATACAGCTCGTACATCAGAGGAACATATCGGCAAGGTTAGCTTTTTTGTCCACAACGGGCTCGATAATATCGGTCTTGCAGGTCATCAGTGTGGTAACACCGGGACCGTGACCCGATACAAGACAATCGGCATGAACAACAACACCGATGGTAACTGCGCCGCTGCGGAACGTTCTGCCATAACGGCAGTCGGCATCCATGATAGCAACAATATCACCAAATCTCAGATCACTCATGCCGTACTCCTCGACCATTGCGGGATCGTTGAGTGTAATATCATAGTCACCCGATGCACTGTTGCCCGAGCCTAAGCCTGCGCCCATGATCTTGGCAGAAAAAATCTTGGCAACGCCGACCTTGAGCTTGTCGCCGTTCTCCTCTATATTCATCTTGTCCAGCAGTTCGGGGCTCATACTGTACAGGAATACCTCGGGATAATCAAGCAGCTTCATACCCTGACCGCAGGCTCTGACCGCGATCTTGTCATCAATAGCCAGCTTGTCCAAAGTCTCCTCGTCAAAATAAACCATAACATGCTCACAACCGCCATGCTTGCCGGTTATGATCCCCTTTGCGCCCCTCGCCTCACCCGAAAGCACAGTTGCGGTATTGCCGATGCAGGACAGGGTTGCATAGGCCTCGTTCTTGCTGTCGTCGGGGTTGCGGGTGGACACACCAGGCTCAAGATGGTCGGCTACCCAGCCCATGCAGCAATCGCCGATTTTTGCATTATAGGTAATGCCTCCGATACCGGTCAGCCAGAAAGGCTGTCCGTCAGTGGTTATTCTTGCGGCAGACCTTGCAACAGGATGCTGCACCTGACCCTGCACGGATATAACGGGAAGGCGTTCTTTATTAGTCTTGAGCATAATATACCCTCGTTTCTTTTTATCGTTATTTTCATAATAACACAAAAGTTGAAAAAATAATAGTAAAAATCAAAAATAACTATTGACAAATGCGTAACTATTGCGCTATAATAACGAAGCACCAAAGAAATGGACTCTTAGCTCAGCTGGCTAGAGCATCCGCTTGACGTGCGGAGGGTCAGCGGTTCGAATCCGTTAGGGTCCACCAGTCAACACACCATCAATTTTGATGGTGTGTTTTTCTTTGTTTTCAAAGCCCCCGATTCGGTTAAGAATCGGGGGCTTTGTAGATTTAATTCAACTTTTATTCAACTTCATAGATCAGCTTGTCACCGTCTGCGTCGATATTTATGGTCTGTCCGTCTGTGACTCTGCCTCTGATAATCATATCGGCAATACTTGTTTCGATATTCTTTTGCAGATACCTCTTGATGGGTCTTGCACCAAAGGCAGGACTATACGCCGCAGCTGCTATAAAGCTCTTTGCCTTGTCAGTCAGCACAACGGAAATGTCACGCTCTTTAAGCCGCTTTGCAATGGATCTGACCGCAATATCGATAATACCGCTCATCTGCGACTCGGTAAGAGGCGAGAAAACAACTATATCGTCTACCCTGTTGATAAACTCGGGGCGGAAATATCTGTGCAGTTCCTGTCTTACCTGCTCTTTTACCTCAGCATCGACCGTTCCGTCAGCTTTGA
>JAFYMQ010000062.1 GCA_017556565.1 Clostridia bacterium
AGCAGTCGACGGCGTGGAGCTTACAGAGGGCGCGGCAGCGCTGGCAGAGCGCAACTACGAGCGCTGCGGATTTATGGATACCGCACGCATAATCTGCGCCGACTACACCCAATACAAGTTTGAGCACAGGTATGATTTTTGCCTGTCCAATCCCCCGTATTTTTCTCCCGAGCGGGGCAAGAGCAGCCAATCTGCCGAAATCGACAGAGCACGCCGCGCCGAGCTTGAGGGCGTGTGCGCAGCCGCGGCAAGAGCGGTGAAAACTTCGGGCAGCTTTTATTTTTGCCTGCGCCCCGAGCGGCTTGACAGCGCATCGATGGCGCTGCACAGCTGCGGATTTTTTGTCAAGCGGCTGCGGTTTGTCCACGACAGGGCAGAGTCGAGGGCAAGCATCGTGCTTATTGAGGCGCGGCGGGGCAGCGAGGGAGTAAAAATTGACCCGCCCCTGATTCTGCGCGACCAAAACGGATATACAAAGGAGTATTGTGATATATATGGACAATATATGCGGTAAGCTGTATCCCATAGCCACGCCTATAGGCAATCTGAGCGACTTTTCGCCCCGCGCTATTGAGACGCTGGAGCAGGTGGACTTTATCGCCGCCGAGGATACCCGCGTCACCATGAAGCTGCTCAGCCGATTTGAGATCAAAAAGCCTCTTATCAGCTACTATGAGCACAACCGCCGTGAAAAGGGCGAATACATAGTCAGCCGCATCGAGCAGGGCGAAAGCTGCGCTCTGGTCACCGATGCAGGCTCACCGGCTATCTCCGACCCGGGCACCGAGCTGGTCGATCTGTGCATCGAGCGCGGTATCGAGGTCGTGCCCATCCCCGGCTGCTGCGCCATCATCACCGCGCTGTGTGCATCGGGCATTGAGTGCGGCAGATTTACCTTTGAGGGATTTTTGTCCACCGCCAATAAGAGCCGTGCCGACCATCTTGAGGGCGTGGCAAAAGAAAAACGCACCATGGTGTTTTACGAAGCGCCCCACAAGCTGCTCCGCACACTGGAGGATATGTACAAATACTTCGGCGACCGCGAGATAGCCCTTTGCCGCGAACTTACCAAGCTGCATGAGGAAATTATCCGCACAACGCTGAGTCAGGCAATTGTCAAATATACCGAAACCCCGCCCAAGGGCGAGTTTGTGCTGGTCATCCGCGGCTACAAGGGTGAGGACGAGGCAGCCGCCGAAAAGCCCGACCCCCTGCAGATGGTCAAGCAGCTTATGGCAGAGGGTAAGAGCCTCAAAGACGCGGTAAAAGAAACCAGCAAAGCCCTGTCCTATCCCAAAAACCACCTGTACGATGCCGCGCTGGAAATGATCTCCAAGGAGGAAGAAGAATGAAAAAAGAAATAAGACAGCTGGTAGCCGCCGAGCTTATGGACGCACTTGATCTTGCATGGACCGTGTTCTCCGAAAGCGCAGGCAAAGACTGCACCGACGAGGGCAGGGAAGAGTTCTGGCAGAGCACCGAGTACGAGTATGTCCTCCACCGCATGGGCGATGCCGATTACAGAGTCTGGGGCGCTTTTTACGGTGACGATATCGTGGGTATGTGCATTTTGCGCAACGAGTGCCATATAGATATGCTGTTTGTTGAGACTGACGCCCAGAAAAAAGGCGTGGGCTCGTCCCTGCTCAAGCGTGCGGTCATGGATGCCCGCCGCGCTGATGAGACCTTCTCCCGCGTGACCGTCAATGCATTTCCTACCGCGGTAGGCTTTTTTGAAAAGATGGGCTTTGTCCCCACCGGTGAGCGCAGATGTGAGGACGGCATAACCTTCACCCCCATGCAGGCAAAAGGCAACTGAAAAACAATATAAAAAAAGCTTCCGCAGAATGAACTGCGGAAGCTTTTTTATTGTTCTGCTGATTTTATGCTATGCCTTTTTTCTTTCTGATGCCGAGGACTGCGATAACAGCTGCGGCGATCAGCACCACGCTGATAACCGAGATCAGTATCCAGACAACGGGGGAGCTGTCCTGAACACCGATGATGGCATATCGGCTGAAGTGGTCGGTGATAAATGTAACCGAGCCGTCGGCGTTGACTCTGGTCTCGCAGGGGGTAACGTTGCCCATATCGTCAATGTAGACTACCTGCAGGGAGTCGTACTCGTCGGCGTTCGCGGGAGCGGGCAGAGTGACCTCTACCTTGCCGCCGGGCTGAACGGCAGCGCCGTCAAGCAGCAGAGAAATATCGTAAGAAGCAAGAACGTCAAAGCTGTCGCTGCCTACTATCTCAACAACGTTGGTCTTGACCTGCTCGGATATAGCGCTATTTGAGGGAGCAACCTGAATAACTGTGTTCTGGTTGAGAATTGCGCTTGTGCCGTCGGGAGCGTTGATCTTGATGCCGCTGTTGTCGGGTGCGATCAGCTCGTCTGTTTTGACCAGCTTGTCGATGCTCTCGGTCTTAATGCCGCCGCAGGTCTGGCAGGTGTAGGTCTTGGTGCCGTCTGCATCATAGGTGGGCTCGGCAGTAACTACGCCATCGTCAAAGGTGCAGTCGGCGGTTTCGCGCTGGCCGCAGGCGCACTCACGATAATGCTTGCCCACAACGGTTGCCTCGCTCTGCCAGCTGCCAAAGCTGTGTTCGGCAGTCTTGGCGATGGTTTCCTCGCGTACAAATCCGCAGGTCTGGCAGGTAAAAGTCTTGACACCGGTCTCGAGATGTGTAGCCTGCTTGGTAACAACTCCGTTGTCATAGTTGTGGTCTGCGCTCTGGGTCTCGCCGCACTTGCACTCGCGGATGTGGGTGGTGGAGTTCGTGCTTGCCCACTCAGACCATTCGTGCTCGGTGGTTTTTGCTATAGCCTCGGTCATGGTGCCGCCGCAGACGGTACATGTGTAGGTTGTTTCGCCCTCTTCGTAGTGTGTGGCAGCCTGTGTTACCGCGCCGTCATCGTAGGCGCAGGCTGCGGTCTCGGTTGCGTTGCAGCGGCAGGCTCGGCTGTGTGTGCCGTCACTGTTGTCTGACCAGTCTGTCCAGCTGTGCTCGGGAGTCTCCTCTATCTCCTTGGTATAGGTGTAACCGCAATCGGCGCAGGTGTAGGTCATCTCGCCTTTGGAAGTATGTGTGGCTTCGGTTGTAACAGCGCCGTTGTCAAAATTATGTGCTGCGGTCTGGGTCTCGTCACAGGTGCAATAACGGATATGTGTATTGGCCTCGTCCTGCTTGTTGACCACCCACTCGCCCCACTGATGCTCGGGTGTCACGGGGATCTCCTCGGTATAAGTGTGACCGCAGAGGGTGCAGGTGAAGGTTACGGTGCCGGGTTCTGTGTGGGTGGGCTCGGTAGTGACCACGCCGTCATCCCAAACGCAATCACCCGTCTGGTATGCGCCGCAGCGGCAGTAACGGCTGTGTGTGCCGCCACCGT
>JAFYMQ010000007.1 GCA_017556565.1 Clostridia bacterium
AATGCCGCCAAGGATGCTGCAGAAAAGTTTGGTATCGTCAACGATCTTACCGCATCGGCTGTTCTGCGTCTGCCTGATGCATTGCTTATTGACAAGGACGAGCCTGACACCGATGAGATTACCGCTCAGGTCATGGAGACTCTTACTGCTGCGCTGGAGGCTTATGACTCGGTCAGACTGGAAGAGGGCAACAGACTGTGCAGCGATATTCTGTACAGAGCAGGACTTATTGCCGAGATGGTCGACTTTGTCGAGGGCCGCTCTCCCGATTCTGTCGAGGAATACCGCCGCAAGATCGCTCAGCGCATGACCGAGATACTGGGCGACACCGATATTGCGGAGCAGCGTATACTGACAGAGGCTGCACTGTTTGCGGACAAGGTATCTGTTACAGAGGAGATCGTAAGACTGAGAAGCCACCTCAAGCAGCTCAACAATATGATCAACGGAACAGTACCCTCGGGCAGAAAGCTTGATTTTCTTGTTCAGGAGATCAACCGTGAGGCAAATACCATTGGCTCCAAGGCCAGCGATTATCCCATAACCAAGACTGTTGTTGATATCAAGGCAGAGATCGAAAAGATTCGTGAGCAGATCCAGAATCTTGAGTAAGGAGCGCTTATTATGAGACTGATAAATATCGGATTCGGTAACATGGTGTCGGTCAACCGTATCGTTGCCATCGTCAGCCCCGAAACTGCTCCTATCAAGCGTATTATTACCAAATCCCGCGAGGTCAATATGCTTGTTGACGCTACATACGGACGCCGCAGCCGTGCGGTTATCATGACCGACTCGGGACATGTTATCCTGTCGCCCGTCCAGCCCGAAACTATCGCTAACAGACTCAGCACAGATTATCAGGATGATGTGGAGGACAATGATGAGTAAGGGTAATCTTTTTGTCATAACAGGTCCCAGCGGCGCCGGCAAAGGCACGGTGTTAAAGCGCGTATTTGCCGCTGTAGGCAATATATTCTATTCAATTTCGGCAACCACTCGCTCGCCCAGACCCGGCGAAGAGCACGGCAGGGAATACTACTTTGTATCCAAAGCCGAGTTTGAGACCATGATTGCGGAAAAGCAGCTGCTGGAATATGCAAAATACTCCGAGAACTATTACGGCACACCTCTGCAGCCCATAATCGAAAAGACCAGGCTTGGAAACGACGTTGTTCTTGAGATAGAGCTGCAGGGAGCGCTGCAGGTTCGCAAGAGCTGTCCCGAGGCCAACTTTATCTTTATTGCTCCGCCCTCCATGGAGGAGCTTGAGCGCCGTCTTCGCAGCCGAGGCACAGAGGACGAAAAGCATATTCTTATGCGTCTTGAAAAGGCAAAAGAAGAATGCGCCGCTTCCTCTAATTTTGATCACATTGTTGTTAATGACGACCTTGACAAAGCAGTCGATGAGTTGTCACAAATCATACTTTCTTACAGAAAATAATTTAATTTAGCGGAGGACTACTATTATGATGCTCGCACCTTCTATGAAAGATCTTCTCACACACATTGACAACAGATATATGCTTGTCAATATCGCTGCAAAGCGTGCCCGTGATATTGCTATCAATGCAGAAGAAAGAGAAATTTCTCTCACCGAGAAGCCTGTTACTCTTGCTCTCAACGATATCATCGATGGCAAGGTTGAGGTTATTCCCGCTGATGTAGCCATGGCTGCTGCAGAGGAAAACACTTCTTATCCCATCATGGATGATGCAGACAGCGAAGCTGCATTCACCGAAGAAGACGCCTGATCAAATTATCCCGTTATTAGATGGAAGACAACCGGCTCACGGCAAAAATTGCAGTTTCGTCGGCAGTAATGTCTATAGACAAACTGTATTCATACATAGTACCCGCTGACTACAGAAGCATTATTAGTGTCGGTCAGCGGGTAATTGTGCCGTTTGGAAAGAACAACAAGCAGGCACACGGAATTGTTGTTGAGCTTGAGGTTGTGTCCAATGACGACAGCAGTAAGCTTAAATCCATATCCTATCTGTATGACGACGGTGTTACTCTCTCATATGAGGATATGAGTATTGCGGCTTTTATCAAAAACCGATATTTCTGCACCTTTTTTGATGCGGCAAATGCTCTGCTCCCGCCGGGAGTTTGGAGCAAGAATATCGAGTTGTTTTCACCGGGTGATTACTCGTTTGAGCACATTATGGTGCATCTCAATAACTCACCCAAAAAAGCAGCTATTGTTGATCTGATATATCACAAAGGCAAACCTGTGTCTCTCAACGATATTATCAAAGAAACCGGTATACCGAGAGCTGCCAAGCATCTTTCAGAATTAAAAGAACTCAACTATATCTCGTCCGAAAAAAAGGTCGTCAAGCCTATAAACGACAAGTTTATAACCATGGTCGAGGCAACCTTGTCCATTGAGGAGGCAGAGGCGCTTTTGCCAAAGAGCAAACTGTCTCAGCGCAGATTGGATGTATTGAGATGCCTGTGCCAATCGGGTGCTGTTCCCGAAGCGGAGCTTTGTTATATGACCGGTGTTACAGGCAGTATGATTTCGGGTCTGGTGACAAAGGGTCTTATAAACCGCTACAAGACCGAGGTGTACAGACGTCCGGAGATAAAGCCGCAGGACCGTAATACCGAGATATTGCTCAATCCCGCTCAGCAAAAAGCCTACCAGGATATTTTGTCGCTGATGGATGATACACCTCGAGGATGTTTGCTCCACGGAGTTACAGGAAGCGGCAAAACAGAGATATACATCAAGCTTATACACGACGTTGTAAACCGCGGCAAATCAGCTATGCTGCTTGTTCCCGAAATTGCGCTTACACCGCAGATGGTGCGCAGGTTCTATATTCATTTTGGTGACAATATAGCCATAATCCACAGCGGTCTTACTGCATCTCAGCGCTATGATGAATACAAACGCATCAAGCAGCAAAAAGCCAAGATAGTCGTAGGTACACGCTCGGCCATATTTGCACCGCTTGAACAGATTGGTATTATCATCGTTGACGAGGAGCACGAGTTTACCTACAAATCGGAAAATACACCCAGATACCATGCTATAGAGGTTGCCAAGCTTCGTGCATCATATCATAAGTGTCTTGTGCTTATGGGCTCGGCAACACCCTCTGTAGAAAATTACTGGCTGGCGCAGCAGGGGAGAATATCGCTGGTTGAACTCTCATCCCGATATAACCATATGCCCCTGCCCAATGTTATTATCTCTGATATGCGCGGTCAGGTAAAAAACGGCAACATCTCCACAATAGGACCTGATCTCGCCCGAGAAATATCAAACAATATCGAAAAAAGAGAAAAAACCATACTGTTTCTTAACAGGCGCGGCGCATCGAGAAAGCTGCAATGTGTTGACTGCGGTCATGTTCCCGAGTGTAGCAACTGCAGCGTGCCTCTTGTATATCACTCAAAAAACAACAGACTGCTCTGTCATCATTGCGGATATTCCGAGCCGGCCTATGTGACATGTCCCAATTGCGGATCTG
>JAFYMQ010000063.1 GCA_017556565.1 Clostridia bacterium
AAAAACTTTCGGAGGGAATATTATGGGAATTATTAATCTTAATCTTACTTACATTATGTGTCTTGCACAGATTCTTGCACCGCTTCAGATTACTCTTACTCCCGGTGGTGAGGCTTCTTACTTCACAAAATGGTCTGTAAACGATACATTTGATGCAGCAGATTATATTGAGCTTGAAAAGGATGGTTATATATGGTTCTTCCATATCCCTACAAAATATATGACGACGTAACACAGATTATTCTGCCCGACCTCCAATCCATGGGTGTAAAAGGTGTTTTGCTTGATATTGACGGAACTTTGATGCGTACAAAGGACAAAGCACCCGAGGATAGGGTTTTTGAGTGGATAAATACACTTAAACAAAATGGCATACTGGTCTATGTTTTGTCCAATAACAAACATCCGGAAAGGGTAAAGGCTCTTGCAGAAAGCATCGGTGCGGAGTGGACATATCTTGCGCACAAACCTAAAAAAGCAGGGTTTTACAATGCTGCAAAGTCTCTGGGGCTTGAGCATTGCGAGATTGCCGTTGTTGGTGATCAGATATTTACAGATATGTTCGGTGCAGCGAGATGCGGCATGAAAGGTCTGATAGTCAACTCACTCGATACATATCTGTGGTATTATTATCCCAGACATCTGCTTGAGATTATATTTTGGAGAGAGAAACGCAAATGAAAAGAGCGCTTTTTGGCCCTGCAGGCAGCGAAGAAAACTTTACAAAACAGTATAAATCCTCTGTATATATGCCTGAATATCTGCACGGTATGGGACTTGATGCGTTTGAGTATCAGTGTGGCAGAGGGGTTAATATCAGCGATGAATCAGCCGCAGCATTAGGTCGGGCGGCAAAAGAGTTTGGTATTACCATGTCGGTGCACTCGCCCTATTATATAAATCTGTCCAGCAGGGAAGATGACAGGGTGCGAAAAAACATTGGTTACGTTCTGCAATCCTGCAATGCAGCCGGACATATGGGCGCTGAGCGTATTGTTGTGCATTGCGGAGGTTTATCGGGCAGAACACGGCAGGAGGCTCTTGACAACACTTTGCTCAATCTGACCGATATACTCAGGGAGATGGATGCAAACGGGTACAGTGATATGCGCCTGTGTATAGAGACGATGGGCAAGCAGAGCGTCATGGGTGATCTGGATGAGATAATTATCATCTGCAATCACGATGAGCGACTGATCCCGTGTATAGATTTTGGACATCTCAATGCTCGCAGTATTGGTGGAGTATCGGATGAGACATCATTTGGCGGAGTTATAGACAAGCTTGTCAACGGACTTGGATATGAGCGCGCATCACGTATGCACGTGCATTTCAGCAGGATCGAGTATTCGGCAAAGGGTGAAGTCAGACACCTGACGTTTGATGATGAAAGATTCGGTCCCGATCCGCGGCTTATTTCCATAATGTATGACAAGGCTATGTATCCTACCGTTATTTGCGAATCTGCAGGAACACAGGCGCAGGACGCATTGCGGCTTAAACAGATATATTACAAAAAGGAGCAGGAAAAATGAACATTATTAAGACTCTTTCAGCTCTGTTGAGACAGAATAATATGGATGCTGTTCTCATCACCGATAACGTAGCGCTTGCCTATGTTACCGGTATGAGCAATATAGAGGGAACAGTTTTTATAACAAAGGATGAAAAGGCTTTTTGCTTTACGGATTCCAGATATATAGAAGCAGCACAAAACATAGTTCCTCCCAGAGGTTTTGCGGTTTCTACCGTAGAGGGAAACAACTATTTTAAGCATATCAGTCAGATGTGCAAAGACCTGGGTGTAAAAGCTCTGGGATTTGAGGATGCGTATATGACCGTGCAGCAATATAAACGTGCTGAGGCGGTTTTTGATCATCTGCAGCTTGTGGATGCATCTGGCATACTGCAGGAGCTCAGAACACACAAGAGCGATTTTGAGGTAAACAGCATCAAACGTGCTCAAAAGATCGCGGAAGAAGCTCTTGATATATTGCTCGGTGAGATCAAGCCCGGTGACACCGAAAAAGCCTGCAAAGCGCGTCTTGAGTACCTGATGAGTGTAAAAGGCTCGGAGATGCCGTCTTTTGATACTATCTTCATAACCGGCAAAAAAACCAGTATGCCTCATGGTGTTTCGGGAGATAATATCATAGAAAAGGGCGATTTTATCACCATAGATTTTGGCGCTACCATCAATGGCTACAAGTCTGATATGACCCGCACTGTTGCGGTAGGTGGCGTAAGCGATGAGATGAAGAAGGTTTACGATACAGTACTCTGCGCTCAGCTGGCAGCTATCGAAAAGGCAGTCGTAGGCACACCCCTTAAAGACGTGGACTCAGCAGCAAGGGATATTATCAAGAATGCAGGTTATGGTCAGTATTTTGGTCACGGCACAGGTCATGGCGTCGGTCTTGAAATACACGAAGCGCCTACCGTGTCTCCGCGCTCGAGCGTAAATGCAGCAAACGGACAAGTCATCACAATCGAGCCCGGTATATATATTCCCGAGACTTTTGGCGTCAGAATAGAGGATATGCTGTATTTTGTTGATGATAATAGGGTTAATTTGACCAATTATCCAAAAAATCTTATTATATTGTAATACTTATACTTGCAAAAATTGATAAGTTGTGGTAACATTAGTATGTTAATTTATGTCAGGGGGATTGTATTATTATGATAACTGCAGGCGATTTTAGAAATGGCGTAACTTTTGAGATGGACGGCAACGTTCTTCAGGTTGTTGAGTTCCAGCATGTTAAGCCCGGTAAGGGTGCAGCATTTGTACGTACAAAGTACAAGAACGTTATTACCGGTGCTGTTGTTGAGCGTAGCTTCAACCCCACCGATAAGTTTGAGAACGCATACATCGAGAGAAGAGATATGCAGTATCTCTACAACGATGGTGATCTCTACTACTTCATGGACACCGAGACCTACGAGCAGATGCCCATCAACGCTGACAAGCTGTCTGATGGCTTCAAGTTCGTTACCGAGAACATGATCGTTAAGGTTCTGTCCTACAAGGGCAACGTTTTTGGCATTGAGCCTCCTCTGTTTGTCGTTCTGACCATCACAGAGACCGAGCCCGGCGTCAAGGGCGATACCGCTACCAACGTTACCAAGGCTGCAACCGTTGAGACCGGCGCTGTTGTAAGAGTTCCTCTCTTCATCAACGAAGGCGAGAAGATCCGTATCGACACCCGTACCGGTGAATATCTCGAAAGAGCAAAGGAATAATCTTTGCCTGAGCGAAAGGAGATAATTATGACCATTACCGAAAAGACCGCATATCTCAAGGGCCTCCTTGAGGGTATGAACTTTGATCAGAACACCAACGAGGGCAAGCTGCTTGCCGCTATCGTTGATGTTGTGAACGATATCGCACTCGAGCTTGCTGATCTCGAGATGCAGACCGAGACCATCCACGAAGAGCTGGATGCTATCGAGGACGCAATGGATGAATACGAAGTAGCATTTGATGAGATCGACGAGAGCATTGATGAGCTCTATGAGATCGTTGACGAGTGCTGCGAGTGTGACGACGATCACGACTGCGATTGCTGTGACGATGACTGCGATTGCGAAGAGTGTGACGAGATCTACTACGAGCTGATTTGCCCCACTTGCGGCGAGAAGCTCGTCCTTGATGAGGATCTGCTTGCAGAAGGCGGCATGAAGTGCCCTGCTTGCGGCGAAGAGCTCGAGTTTGATTACAGCGAGCTCCTCAGTGAGGAAGACGAAGAAGAAGATTTCGAGGAAGATCGTTAACTTTGCCGACTGATAACAGCGGGGGATACTGCCCCCGCTGTTATTTTAATATTGGAGGTATTATGCAGGATAAGCAGCTTATAGAACGCGCAATAGATATGATGGCGTTTGCTCATGCTCCTTACTCGGGATTTACGGTGGGTGCCGCTTTGCTCTGTGATGACGGCAGTGTGTATGGAGGATGCAACGTTGAGTGTTCTTCCTACGGTGCTACAATATGCGCAGAGCGCACGGCTCTTGTCAAAGCTGTGAGCGAGGGTAAAAAGCGCTTTGTTGCCCTTGCTGTCTGCTCGTCTTCTGATGCATATTGCACACCCTGCGGCATTTGCAGGCAGATGTTCAATGATTTTTCACCCTCTATGC
>JAFYMQ010000064.1 GCA_017556565.1 Clostridia bacterium
CCGACTAAAGGGGGATGTTTTTGTGATTTTTCCAAATCCTCGGGGGAACGGGGTTTCGCGTATTATGGAAGCAACACTAGCGAAGACAGTACTGTTGTACGGCGAGCGACGGATTCTGTCAGCCATTGGCTGACCGAGCGTGAGCGAGGCGACGCGAGTGCGGCGCAAGATATTGCCGAATTGACTTCGGCAATATCTAATCAATCGGGGACCCCACGAAGCCTGCTTCGTGGGGAATTGCAGAATCGCGAAGGATTCGTTCCCTACATAAAGCTCAACATCAATCTTCGATCTTCCAGTCTTCGTCCCAGGGATATGTCATCCTGATCACCTGGCCGCCGAGCTTTGCAGACTCCTCTGCATATATTCCGGGCAGGGTCATGGCAAGACCTTCTTTCAGGGTGATGGGAGCTTTTCCTCCGGTTCTTACCGCCTCAAAGAAGTGATCCATCATAGCATAATCCATACCGTCGTGGCCTTTTGCCTTGGGGTTGTTTTCGTATGCGGGGGGCATCCAGCGACCGTCGACCTCGTGCATGCCGGTATCCAGTTCCTTCATGGAGTTGTAGCGGATAACGGGCTTGTCAAATCTCTCCACGCGCTCCATATAACCCTCGGTACCGAACACGCGGTACATATGATGGCCGATCTTGGCGCGGCAACGGCCGTTGCGCATCAGACGGACCACCACACCCGACTCGGTGCGGAACTGGGCGCACATCATATCGTCCTTTGTGGACTCGGGCGAATGCTTACCGGTGCCAAAACAGCTGCAGTAGCGCAGATCCTCGGTCAAAATACGCAGCAGGGGGCCCAGCGAATGTGTGCAGTAACGGATGGGGATCAGCAGCTTGCGCCAGTCGCCGTTTTCGTTCCAGCCCTTGTGGTCGGCGCTGCCGGGCAGGTTCCAATGAATATACTCAGCCTCCATGCAGTAGGGGTTGCCCAAAAGACCCTTGTCGTAGAACTCTTTGAGGAGCACCGAAATACGGCTCTCGTTGGGGTTAGCACCTACCGAAAGGAATGCCTTGGAGCGCTGCTGCGCTTTCCAGAGCAGGTCGGCTTCTTTGAGGCTGGCGACGGCGGGGATGTCGGACAGAACGTTCACGTTCTTGTCCAGCGCCTTGATGCAGAACTCGGCATGGATGTCAGCGCCGGTCTCAACGATAACGGCATCCAGCTGCTCTTCCTCCAGCATACGGTCGTAGCTCTCATAAAAATGTGCGTTGGGGAACATATCCGCCATAGCCATGGATGCGCGCCACTGTTTTTCGTACCAGTTGTGGGGACGAATGTCGCAGCCTGCCACTACCTCCACACCATCGAACAGAGGAACCATCTCCAGCATCATTCTGCCGCGGGGACCAACGCCCACGATACCAAGTCTGATAGTTTTCATAATATTGCTCCTTTTATTTTTATTATCACAAGAATTATGGTCTTGAAAAGTCGGGTTGCATAATCTTGCAGGTCACCTACGGTGACTTTGCTAATATGCTACTTCACATTCATCAAAATTACCGACAATACGCCGATGAGGACGGCAATCTTCTGCCTGTTTGTATATTTTTCCTTGTACAGCAGGGTTGCCAGCAGGAAGGTTATCACCATGCCCACGCCGGTCTTGAAGGGCGAGAGGAACGACAGGGTAAAATAGTTGTAGCTGAGCAGAATACACACGTTGTTGACACCGTTGAACAGACCTGCCGCCACTCCGTAGAGCAGTCCGTGGCGCAGGGTGGTCTTGAGGCTGTCCCGCTCAAAAATAAAGCCCATCAGCACCAGCCAGAATGCGCTTCCCAAAAACGACACTATCAAAAACTCGTTTTTGTATGCGTTGGTAAATGCGTTGTGCTGCATCTTGCCGATGATCGAGATCAGCGCGTTGGACACCACGACCAGCACCACGCTGATCACCCACTTGGCGGTGAGCGGCTGCTTTTTTTCGGTGGGGTCTTTTTGGTACTTCATCAGGAAAACCGACAGGAACACCAGCGCCACAGCCACCAGCATCAGGGGCGAAAAGGGCTCATTGAGCACCAGAATGCCGTATCCGATGGTGATTATGCCGCCGAAGGACGTGAACAGTCTGGTCAGACCGAAAGAGCCGAGCTTGTAGGCAAGGTATCCGGTATAAAAACCCACCGCGTACATGGTGGAATTGACCAGTCCGTACAGAAAAACGCCCATAGGCAGAGTAAATCCGCCCTTGTCTGTGACAAAAAAGTAGACAGTCGCCGCAAGGCACAAAATCGCATTGAAGAACATACCGCCCTTGCCGTGTTTTGCGCCGTATTTTTTGACTATCATGGCCTCAAACTGATGTGCCATCAGCCCGCCAAGAACAATAGCAATACCGATAACGTTATTGGGCATATGGAAAACCTCATTTCAAAAACAGATAAATTGCAATCGGGGATTGCCATTCACGGCGCAGCCAATTCATGACAATTTATTGTCAATTCATGCACCAACGGCGCAATTCATCCCCCTGTGTCCTATATCTCCTATTATACATCCCCGCTCACTATAGTAAATAGAAAAAATCCGTATTGGGGTGTATTTTTGCCTTATTATCTTGCTTTTTGACATAGCTTGTGCTATCTTTTGGCTGAGGAGGGGAGCATTTATGATCGACATCTGCAATTTTATCCCGCCAAAAGACCACCCCAGCGAGCTTGAGTTCATCCATTTTGTCTACGAGACGGGCATCCGCCGCTTAAATCAGCCTTTTGTCCACTTTTTTCACCGTATGTTTCTGGTTTTCAAGGGCAGCGGCGCTCTCAAACTGGACGGCAAAACCATTCCCCTCAAGCGCGGCGACCTGTTCGTCGTCTTTGGGTATCAGAGCTATGAGATCGAGTTTGACGACGAGCTCAGCTATTTTTATATCAGTTTTGGCGGCAGCGGCGCTTTGCCCTTGCTTGAGAGCATGAACATCAGCCGCACAAACTGCCATTTTGCACTGCCCGATCGGGTGCTTGACTTCTGGGTGGACTCCATCCGCCGGGTAAACGCCGCCAATGCCAACCCCCTGACCGAAAGCGTGCTCATGTACACCCTGTCATTTGTGGAGCAGGACACCAAAGCCGAAAAACCTGCCCAAACCGACAAGTTTGACATGATAATCGACTACATAAACCACAATTTTACCTCGCCGGATATGTCGCTGGGCAAGGTTGCGGACATTTTTTATTATACCGAAAAGCATCTGTCCTACCTGTTCAGCGCAAAAATGGGGGTGCGGTTCACCCAATATATCAGCGATCTGCGCATCCACTATGCAAAACGGCTGCTCAAAAGCGGCTGCACAAATATCTCCGAAGTCGCCTCCCGCTGCGGCTTTGGCGACAGGTTCTATTTTTCTAAAATCTTCAAAAAAACCACCGGCATAACCCCCAGCGAATACGTAAAAAATGCAGACGGCAGAACGCAGAGTGCAGAATAAAGGTGTCGCTTTGCGACAGATTGATTAAGCGGTCGGGCGCAGAGACCCGACCCTACGGGCTTTGACCACGCACCGCTCTTGTAGGGGCAGGCGTTCCTGTTGCAACTAAGGCTCTGTCATCGTTCGCGCGGCTCACTCGCCAATCGCCAAGTTGCTGCCACTCGCTCAGGTCGCTTCATCTGCTACAAGCAGCGCTCCCATCGCTCCCCTCGACTGCCCGCGCTATCAATCCCATCCCCGGGCGGATATCATCGAGCAACAAAAAATGCTTGGATTTCTCCAAGCATTTTTTATTGCACTTATTGTTCTTACTTCTTCAGGCTGTTGTATGCGTTTGCAAAGGTTGCCTGCATATAGGGTGCTGCCCAGATGGAAGCGATACCAAAGGTTACGGCGCTCAGCAGTGCCCAGCCGATAAAGGACAGACCAAGCACAAACAGCTCCATTTTGTGGCCGTTGGTCATTTCTTTGGATTCCTTGATGCACTCGCGGGCAGATTTGCCCTTGTTTTCTGCCAGGATGTATGTTGCCATGGAGTAGGAAATGCCCTTGATGATGCCGGGGATGATGAACAGCAGAGACCACAGGAATACCTTGAGCTCGACCAGGAATGTTACCTTGAATGCGGACCAAAAATCGTCAAAACCGCAGAAAGAGTCTGCGACCTTGGGGGTGCCGCCCTTTGCGATGTTCAGGTAAATACGGGTTGTGCTGAGAAGGAATGCAGGTGTAATAACGACAGTTGCCACGATGGAGCCGCCGGGAATAAAGTAAAGGATTGCGCCGGCTGCGCCG
>JAFYMQ010000065.1 GCA_017556565.1 Clostridia bacterium
ACCGCTGTCACCGCAGGTGACTGAGGGGATATAACAATCTCCACCTCATCGGTCTTGCGCCGCACTCGATCGCATGCAGCGACATACGGAGAAGCCTTAATAGCGGTTTCGCTGCGCGACGGATTGGATAATTCGGGCGGGCACAGAGACCCGCCCCTACGAGAAGAATATATCTGTGCGGTGTAGGGGAGGCGTTTTTGTCAAGTAGGACATGGTTTACACATTGTTTGAGGACATAGTTTACACTTTTTGCCTTGGATCATTGTGCAAAAGATATACTCTGCGAGAGACAATTGTATTTGTGTGAAGATTTAATTTAGCAACTCTGAATTGACGGAATACCACATTGTATATGCCGTCTTGATCTGTCGGGATCAAAGCAACTTCCTTTTCTCCCAATCCCTCACTCAGGAAGAATCCATGTGAACAGTAGGTCAGATAACCGGAGGATTTTATCACCCTGCGGATAGCTCCTGCCTCGTACTCCCAAGGCTCTATCGTTTCTTTGTACGTTTTGGTGCTTGGAATATATCTTTTGGCGGGAACATCATAATTAAGGGCACTGTGAGGGCGGCGTGTATTGTAAAAGATGCGGTATTCATCACGGCATGTTTGGGCATCAAAAATGTCTTTCGGCGTGTAGAAATTGAGGCGTTCTCTTTTGTACGAACCGTTAAAGCGCTCAACTTTTCCTTGGGTTTGCGGATGCAGAGGACGAATATGCATCGTTAATATGCCGAGCTCCATCATCCATACCTCGAATTTGGTTATAGATGTGGATTGACTGCTTCCCCAGGGATTTCCGTTGTCGCAAAGTATAGAAAAGGGCATACCAAACTCTAAAAAAGCATTTATCAGGCTTTCTTTTACTCCCGGAAACTGTTGATTCGTCTTTGCATCACTGCAAATGCAAAAACGAGAACAATCGTCTATGATGGAGAGCGGATGGCAGCGACGCTTATCCTGCATCAAAAAGTCTCCCTTGAAGTCCATTTGCCACATCTCGTTTGGATAATCTTTCTCAAACCGTACATGATGCTGCGCTGCTTGACTGGCTTGGCGTGTTATGAGACCGTTTCGTTTGAATACAGCGTTAAACGTGCTTACCGAAGGAGCTTCATCCCAACCGTCGTTAATGAGCATTCGTCTGGTTTTGACCGCACCTATGGCGGGTTCCTGTTGTCGGGCTTGAACGATTATTTGCTCTGTTTCGGCGCTGATCTTGTTAGGCGTATGAAAAGGTCTGCGACTTCGATCGGACATACCTTCTCCGTTTAGATAACGGTTTATCCACTTGTCGCCGGTAGGTCGGCTTATGCCGTACTCACGGCATAACGCAGATTTTGTCTGCTCCTTACTAAGAACACGCTTTACAAATTCTATTCGTTCTTGTTCCACAGTTTTGTTCCTCCATGACATCGAAAAACACCTCTGCACACAGTATTTTTGGTGTCTGTATTATATCAAAACTGTAAACCATGTCCCCATACAACTTGTAAACCATGTTACCATACTATACATCTCCGCGCCCTCCCGCCTGATAAATCCGCGAAGCGGATACCACAGCTAATAGCTCTTAGCTCTTAGATAGTAGCTATTAGCTCACACAAACTTCTTTACCTCAATCCCCATTCTGCCTTTGCGGGATGTGGTGCCCGTCTCTTCTATCTGCACCTTGCCCAATCCGCGTACCGATATAATACTGCCCGAGGCTACCGTTTTGTCGCCTTTGAGACATTCCAGATGATCCAGACTTACCCTGCCGGCTTTTATCATTTCTTCGGCTGTGCTGCGCGACAGGTTAAACGCCGCAGCCACCACGCCGTCAAGCCGCATGCTCATCACCGAGTCGCGGCGTGTCTCAAACCGCACCTCACGCGCAGGCATCGCGCTCAAAGCTATCTGCTCAAGCTGCAGGCTGACTCTGCCTGCACTTGTCATATTCTGCACTACAAAGGGCGCGACCTCACGCAGCACTGCCATATAGCAGCAGCCGTCCTGTATCATTATATCGCCCACCGCTTCGCGCTGCAGACCCAGCCCCATCAGACTGCCCAGAAAATCTCTGTGGCTCAGCTCCCGCTCGGTCTTGAAAGTAGCCTTTATTGCCGCGATAGGTGACTCGTCACTTTTCAGCCAGCTTTCGTCCGCCCACTCGGGCAAAAAGCACACCACCGCCCGTTCAGCGCCCTCGCTGCCGCCAAAGGTAATATACTCTGCCTTGATATGATCGAGCATACGCCTTGCTATGACCTGCATCTCGGGGGAGAGAAACTTGCTTGAGGCGGGCACACCGCGGTTTTGTGCCGCGTCCTGCTTGTCCAGCAGTGCGGCAAGCTGCGGCTTGTCCTCATCGTTTCGGGCGAATGCCGCCACCAGCTCTTTTTTGGTTTTCACTATATCACTTCCAGTCGGTTTTAGTCTACACCATACGTCAGTATATTACAATAGCCCATGCCTAAACTGCCCCAAATGGACGGTTTTTCTTTACTTTTTGGAGTTTTGGGTGTAAAATATACATAATCACGAGATAAGAAAGGGGAATAATTGTATGGGCGGTTTAAGTTTTTGGGATATGTCCGTATGGTTTTTCATCATTGAGCTTGGCGTGCTTTTTGGCGCGATGCTGCTGGCAAATCTGCTGCGCAGAACTATCGCACCTTTGCGCAAGTCCCTCATTCCCAGCTCGGTTATCGGCGGATTTATCCTGCTGATCTTCAATTTCCTTTATCAAAAGATCACCGGCTACGCAGTTTTTGAAAAGCTCACCATGGAGCTGTTTACATACCACTGTCTGGGTCTTGGCTTTATCGCACTGAGCTTAAAATTCACCGACCGCAAAAACAGCTCCAGCTCGGGCACCGATATATTCAACACCGGCGTCACCGTTGTTGCCACCTATCTGGTGCAGGCGCTGGTAGGTCTGGCGCTCACTTTTGGTCTGTCCTATCTCATCGGCAACTGGAACAATGCCGGCCTGCTGCTGCCCATGGGCTTCGGTCAGGGTCCCGGGCAGGCATACAACTGGGGCAACGTCTACGAGACCGCGACTGCCTACACCCCCTTTGAAAACGGTGCAAGCTTCGGTCTGACCATTGCCGCAATGGGCTTTATTGCCGCATCTGTGGGCGGTGTTATCTACCTGCAGGTCATGAAGAAAAAGGGCAGAGTCAACACCGAGCTGTTTGCCGACCAGACCGATTCCATCTCGGCAATCGAGGTCTGCGAAAAGGGCGAGATACCCCTCACCGAGTCACTCGACAAGCTGACCGTACAGTGCGGACTGGTGTTTTTGACCTATATGCTCACCTTTGGTCTGATGTATCTGATCTCCATGGGCTGTGATGCGCTGGGCGGATTCTTCGTCGGCACGGTCAAACCTCTTGTATGGGGCTTTAACTTCCTGTTCGGCTCTGTGATGGCAATGGTCGTCAAGTCTGTCATCCGCTTCCTCAAGATGAAGGGCATCATGAAGCGTGAGTACCGCAACCCCTTTATGCTCTCCCGTATCTCGGGCACTATGTTCGACCTGATGGTGGTTGCATCCATCGCCGCTATCAATCTGTCCGCATTCAAGCACAAAGAGTTCCTCATCCCCCTGCTCATTCTGAGCGTCGTGGGCGGACTGGCAACCTTCTTCTATATCCGTCATATCTCCATCAAGCTGTTCCCCGGCTACCGCGATCAGGCATTCCTCTCTCTGTACGGTATGCTGACAGGTACCGCAAGCACCGGTGTCATTCTGCTGCGTGAGATCGACCCCAACTTTGAGACCCCCGCATCGGACAACCTGATCTATCAGCAGCTTTGGGCTATTCTGTTCGGCTTCCCCATGCTGCTTCTGCTTGGTCTGTCGCCCAAGAATACCGCAATGACCGTACTGACCCTTGTGCTGCTGGCTGTACTGTTCGCTGTAATGAATATCATCCTGTTCCGCAAAACTCTGTTCAAAGGCAAAAAGAGCAAGAAAAACTGACGGGGGGTAGCTATGAACATCAAACTTGATCTCAAGAATAAAATCTACATCCGCAAGCTTGTGTTGTCGGGACTGTTTCTGGCACTGTGCCTGCTGCTGCCCTTTGTGACCGGGCAGATTCAGCAGATAGGTCAGATGCTTGCACCCATGCACCTGCCCGTACTGCTCTGCGGCGTGGTCTGCGGCCCTCTGTGGGGCGCTGCGGTAGGGCTGACCGCACCTCTGCTGCGCTATGCGCTGTTCGGTATGCCGCCCATATTCCCCATGGGACTGAGCATGGCATTTGAACTGTGCGTGTACGGTCTGGTCATCGGCCTGCTGTATAACCTGCTGCCCAAAAAGCCCTGGGGCATCTACCTGTCCCTGCTGACCAGTATGCTGCTTGGCAGAGTGGTCTGGGGCTGCGCAAGACTGGTGTTCGCGGGTATCAAAGGCGGCAGTTTCACCTTTGCAATGTTTATCTCGGGCGCATTTACCACCGCTATCCCCGGCATAATCTGTCAGATAGTGCTGGTGCCCCTGATCGTCCTGCTGCTCCAAAAATACAAGCTGCTCCCCGTAAAAGAATAACCCTAAAATATGAAAAAGGCTTTCGTCCATATATGGACGAAAGCCTTTGTTATTTTTTGTCTTATCGCATATCTGCCAGCAGCTTTTTTGCCTCGTCGACTATCAGCTCGGCGCAGCCTTCTTTCAGGTTGGAGTTTTTTGCCTCATACCCGCCCTCGATATAGGAGTCGCGCATGGGGATATAGCCCATAGCGCCGTTTGTCAGGCAGCAGGGACAAACCATACCCCAGTTTTCGGCCTGCTTGATGCCCACACCGATACCGGTAAAAGGCTCGCCCGGAATACCCAGGAATGCAATATCGCCGATGGTCACCGCGCTCAGGCGCATCTGATAGCTTTCGGGGCCGTGCTCAAGTCTGCACAGACGCATAGCCTCGGCAATATATGTGGTGCGCAGCATACCCGTGCCGGGTATCTGGTCGGACTTGCCGCTGAGATACAGGTCACGGTAGCGGTAAGCCTGCTCCATATCGTCCTTTTCGGTAGGCATATTGGAGGGCAGCTCAATAAACTTCTGCGCATAGCCCAGCTTGGGCGACTCGACAGACTTGGCAATATCCCAGACCTGCATAACAGAGCCTGCTACCACTCTGCCCATGAATCGGGCGTGATTATGTCCGCGTGGTGTGCCGCTGGGCGCGGTGTTATTGTTGTAGTAGCCGTCATCGGGGTGTACGTTGATATGATTGACGTCACCCTGAGCGCCGTTAAAGA
>JAFYMQ010000008.1 GCA_017556565.1 Clostridia bacterium
CCGAGCGGTAGGGGGCGGTCGCCGCGGTCTTGTCGCCGCCCGCACTCTTGTCAGCCAGAGTCAGCATGACCGCCGTGACACACAGCGCACAGCCGATAAACAGGCTGGAGCCCATCACAGAGGAGATGACCCCGTCAAGCAGCGCGGCAGGCACCATAAGCGCGGTGGCGATTATCAGCATGACGATCATGCGGCGGCAGGGGCGGTCTTTGACTTTGAAGCCGTCACGCACAAAGCCGAAGAACTCGACGATAAGCTCTTTTATATCCTGCCAAAAAGCCGCTATTACCGCGCTCAGCGTACCGAGATGCAGCACTACGTCAAACGCCAGCATATCCTCAAGATATTTGTGCACGTCAAGCACGTTCTGCATCAGCGCAAGATGCCCCGACGAAGAAACGGGCAAAAACTCGGTAAGACCCTGAACTATTCCCAAAACAGCAGCTATCCAAACAGGCACTCTTATTACCTCCGAACCTAAAAAACCGTATACTATCGCAATTTACACTTAATCTATTATATTATAGCACACCAAATATTATTTTTCTATAGAGCGGGATTATTTTTTGCTTTTTTCCGCCGCGGTTTTGGTGTATAATATAGCAAAGGATGGTGAATATATGACCGATTGTCCCAACCGTTTTATAAAGCTATACAGATACCTGCTGATTTTTGCCGCAGTGCTGACAGTCAGCGGCGCCATAATAGGCAACAAAGACCTCTATCAGGGTCTCAAAGCCATCGCCCTGTGCTCCGATCTGCTCATCTCCGACTATATTGCCATCGGCGGTTTGGGTGCGGCGCTGTTTAATTCGGGTCTTGTCACCTTCGTGTCTATCGGTGTGCTGTATTTCAGCCACGATCCCATAAACGGTTTTACCATACCCACCGTTTGTCTCATGTCGGGATTTGCCCTGTTCGGCAAGAACATTTTCAATATATGGCCCATTCTGTTGGGCTCGGCGCTCTATGCACGGGTACGCAAGTCCCACTACGGCGCATACTCGGCTATGGGTCTGCTGGCTACCACCCTGAGCCCCGCCGTCAGCTATATCGCGCTGCAGGACGGATTTTCGCTGCTCAATCTTGCCATGGCATGCTTTGTGGGTGTGCTGATAGGATTTCTGATGCCCGCCATTGCGGAATATACCTATAAAATACTCAACGGTATGAGTCTGTACAACATGGGCTTTGCCGCGGGCTTGCTGGGTATGATAATCGTGCCCCTGCTTATTGCGCTGGGTCACGAGCCCCATCCGGTGACCAAATGGGCATACGGCTACAATCTCAAGCTCGGCATACCTCTGTCTCTGCTGTGTGTTGTACTGATCGTTGCCGGCATAGTCAAGGGCAAAAAACGCGGCCTCCACGACTACCTGATGCTGCTCAGCACCAGCGGCCGTGCGCCCGAGGATTATCTGCGTATGTTCGGCCCCGCGCCCATGATGATAAATATCGGTGTGGACGGCATCATCGCCACCTCCCTGCTGCTGATGGTGGGCGGCGATCTCAACGGCCCCACCATAGGCGGAATACTGGCAATAATGGCGTTTTCGGCTTACGGCTGCCACGCGCTGAACATATTCCCCGTAATGATGGGCGTAATTATTGCCGAGATGTTTATGAGCTGCTCCTTTGTCCAGCCTGCCGCCCAGCTGGCGCTGCTGTTCTCCACCACGCTGGCACCCTTTGCGGGCGTGTTCGGCTCGATTTTTGGCGGTGTGGCGGGATTTTTGCACCTGGCGGTTGTCATGCGCTCGGGAATGCAGGCACAGGGCGCAAACCTGTACAACAACGGCTTTGCAGGCGGCGTTATCGCTATCGTGCTCTACCCTCTGATAACCTCCATATTCCTGCGCCACAAGCCCTTCTTCCGCCAGATCGAGTGGATGGATACATTCGAAGATACCGACGATATGCCCATCCCTCCCGAGGACGATACATTGTAACAAAAAACCGATACGGAAAAGTTTCCGTATCGGTTTTTGCTTTTTGATCCACGATCGATATAAAAAGCCGTGTGCAATCTGCACACGGCTGTTTTGCTGTTACGGTTTGATCAATAGCTGCTTTCAAACTGGATGACTACCCAGTCGCCGTCCAGACGGGCGCAGTAAACGTCAAAGGTGACGTATTCTTTTTCGCCCATGACTTTGATATATGCCTCGACCTCGATCATGGCGATCTCGGTGATGGCTTTGAGCTCCTTGTAGGTGATGGGATACATGTCAAAAATATCCAGCTCATTCAGCGCCTCGCCTATGGCGGAGTCGGTATAGCCGCGCAGATTTATCTCCTCGATCTCGATCTTGCTGCCAAGACCGAACTCGCCCATCTGCTCCTCATACTCTCTTGCGATTTTAGATGCAGAGGCATTCTCGTCCAGATCGAGCATTTCCGCCATGTTCCTCAGCACCCAGGGTGCGGTTTTACGCAGAGCTTTTCTTATATTGCCTTCTGCCATGGCTTCCACGTACTCTTCAGACATATTCTCGGGGCCGACGATCTTTTTTGCCATGGACACGATGCCGAATATGGCAAGGATAAAGATCACCGCCGCCACCACTGCGGCAATAACCGTGATAGCTGTCTTGGGATTTTTCAGCTCAAGCTTGGGTTTCTTTTCTTTTTTGGGTTTGGCATTCTTTTCCGCAGCGGGCTCGGCAGCGGGCTCAACCGTCTGCTCGACAGTCTGCTCGGCTGCGGCTTCCGCCTCGGGTGCCTGCTCTTCGGGTTTTATTTCCTGCTCGGGAGTTTTCAGTTCTTCTTTGCAATAGGGGCAAACAATTTCTTTCTCGTCTACCTGTGCGCCGCACTTGGGACAAACCATACTACAATTCCCCTTTGTGTGATTATTCTCCTGTGGAGTAATTTCAGTGTACCTTAATATGCAGCCATTGTCAATAAAACCGGACTTTTACCTGCCGTCTTTGATGCGTTTTAGCTGATCCTTTGCCTGATTTACGTCCTGCTGGGTGATCTCGCGGTCCGAATAACGGGCGGCGATGTACACCTCACGCAGCGGCTCAAGCTGCTCCTGTTCCGCAATGTCGCGGCTGACGGCAAGGGCATTTATCTCGCGGCTGTCGTGGGAGGGCTTTATGGCCATATCCTTGCTCTTGCAGTAGCGGAGGAACCGCCTGTAGTGCCAGCGCACCGCCTCGCGGGGGTCTTTGGGTGCGATGAGGCGGTCTTTTTCGGTCTTGGGGGCGCTGACGGTCAGGCTCTGCTGCTCAAACCCGGCAGTATCCTGCCTGCCACGTCTGTACAGCATACGCTTGAAGATAAAATACATACAGATAAGACCGACTATGATCAGTATGACCATAATAACGGTCGAGAACACGCGGCTGTCGGGGGCAATGTAGCCGTCGAGAAGATCCATTTCTTCTTTGATGCCTTCCTGCACCTCGATCTGGGGTTTTTCAAAATTGTCGTTGCCGAAGGTTCTGCCCAAAAACGCGAAGAACGCCATTACCGCCTGCATAAACAGGGCAAAAATGTAGGATATTGCGATGCCCAGTCCTTCGACAACGGGCAAAAGTACCCATCTGAAGGCTGCCACGACCTTGCCCAATATTCTGAGGAAGGCATTTGAGGTGCAGCCCCATGCGGCCACCAGCACCGCGCCCACCGTAAGGGCATTGCGGATCTGGAAGGCGGGGGTTTTGAGCACCTGGGTGTTGTGGCGCATCATACGCATTGCCAGCACCGCCGAAAGCAGGAACATAATCAGCGAGGGCAGGCAATAGCCCCTGAGAATTGCCATGTCGGGCTTGAACACGAATATAAAGGGCAGTATTATCAGGGTCTTGAGCTGCAGGCCGAACAATTCTTTGTACTCGTTGCCGTCGGGGACAAAGATCTTTTTGATGCAGACTATCCACACATATATAAGAGGCGGCAAGAGCACCACAAAG
>JAFYMQ010000066.1 GCA_017556565.1 Clostridia bacterium
CGCCCGATTCGCTGACCTCAAGCTCGCCCAGACCGTATTTGAGGCTGGTTTTCTGCATAGCGTCAAACAGATTATCGGTAATATCGTCGCGGTTCATGGGAGGACGGGTGCTGATAGGCTCTACGGTCGACACCGTACCCTCAACAAAGCTTGTGGACACGATGCGCTCGATGGCGTCGGATGCCTGCTGCATATCCTCGGCACGAACTACGCGCACGTCAACGATAAAGCTGCAGGTCTCGGGCACGATATTGGGGACTGTGCCGCCGTTTATCACGCCGCAGTTATAGGTAGTGCCGCCGCGGACGCTGCATTTTTCCAGCTCGACAATCTTGTATGCCGCCTCGCGCACCGCGCTGATACAGTCAAAATATGCAATACCCGAGTGGCCGCCCTTGCCCTTGATATTGATGCGGCGGCGAAGGATGCCTTTGCGGGATACGACTACCTGATTGCCCTCGGTAGTCTCGCAGTTGAGGGCGGTCTTGAAGCCCTCGGTCTCACGTCTGAAATATTCCTGCTCCTGCTCTCCGCCCAGCACGTTGGAAATCTCCTCGTCCGATGTGAGCAGCAGCTTGAGATGCTTACTGTATCCGTGCTCTTTGAGCGCCTTCATGCACAGCATGGCGATGGCGATGCCGCCCTTGCAGTCAATTGTGCCGGGGCCGATCATTCTGTCCCCCTCGATACGCACGGCAGGAGTGCCAAAGACGCCTTTTTTGTGGACGGTGTCGGTATGCGCCATGAACACGTGACCTTTTTCTGCGCCCGGATTCATCTCCACGGTAAGAAAATCGCCGCACTTTTCAAAAGCCTCGCGTCTGACCGCAAAACCTTCTTTGAGTGCAAAGTCAGCCATAAAATCAGCCATCTTGTCCAGCTCTTCTTTGTCGTATGCGGTAGCCTCAAAGCTGCAAATCTCTCTGAGAAAATCCACGTACTTTTGCAGATTGGTCTCGATATACTCAAAAATCTGTTTCATACACGCTGCACCTCCACTTGTATTGATTAGATTATACTCCCTCCGCTACATAACTGTAAATAATCATCTATATTTAAGTTGCATTATCTTTTGCAATGATGTACTATATAAACGAGGTGATACAAATGGAACTTTTGCAGCTGCGGTATTTTTTTGAAAGTGCGAGAGCCGAGAGTTTTTCCAAAACGGCAGAAAAATATATGGTGCCCATAACCTCGGTATCGGCGGCGGTCAAGCGGCTGGAGCAGGAGCTGGGATGCAGGCTTTTTGACAGACATTCAAACCGCATCGCCCTCAACGACAACGGCAGACGGCTGCAAAAATCTCTGTTTGTCATATTTGACGAGCTTGAGCGGGTCAAGGCAGACCTCTCCCCCGACGCTGCCGACACACGCGAGATCAAACTGTCGGTACGTGCGCTGAGATCGGCGGTCACCGATTATATAATAGAGTACAAGGCTCTGCATCCGTCGGTGGATTTTAATACCGTGTTCGACTTTGGCTCAAAAGAGCACAAGAGTTTTCATATCATTATTGACGACGATCCCGAGAGATACCCGGGGTATGAGAGCTTTGAGTTGTGCAGCAAGCTCATCCGTCTGCGTGCCGCGGCAAACGATCCCCTCTGCGGCAAAAAGATCCATCTGCGGGACTTGTGCTCGCGGGCGTTCGTGTCCTTTGGTGAGCATACCAGCACCCACAAGATGCTTGTGGACGCCTGCAAAAAACAAGGCTTCACCCCCGATTTTGCCGTGCAGACCAACGATCTGCAGTGCTACACCAAGTATGTTGAGGCAGGTATCGGCATAGGGTTTGGCAGATTTGACGCAGGCGACCCGGTCAGCCGCAACATCAGCTATCTGGACGTGGTGGATTTTACGGCGCGGCAGACCGTGTACGTGATCTATGACCCACATCAGGATCACGGAAACGTGCGTGAGTTTCTGGAGTTTTTGCGCAGCAAGTGTATGTGAGGTGGCCGGGATATGAAAAAATTATCGACTTCCCTGCTGATTGTCAGCGCCGCCGCGGCCATACTGGGGCTTGTGTTGCCTGCGGTACTGTTCAGCGCACCCGATATAATCGGCGGTGCGGGAGTGGCGACTATGAGATTTTATATGCAAACGCTTGCAGGTCAGGTGTGTTTTTTGTGCCTGATATTTGGCGCCGCCGGAGCGGTGACATGGGGCATATCGCTGGCATTGCACAAAGCTTTGTCCATATGCGATATCGTTTGGGCGCTTGGTGGGTCTGCCGCCACGGCTGCGGGGCTTGACTGCCTGCTGATGTTTGTCGGGTGTTTTGTGATGTCCTCCCCTGCCCGCCACCCCATAGCGCTGCCCGTAAGCATCATCGGCGGCTGCATTGCATTAGTCCTGCTATGGCTGTTTGCAGCAAAACTGATCCGCTCGCTCAAATCAGCCAAAAATCTCAGAAGCCTGCTCGTCTGCGCAATAAGTTTTACCCTGCATCTGCTGCCATTTATGTATCTCGTAAGCTTTGGCTATCAACTTGCAAAAGTTATCCTCAAATAATTGCAAAAACTCCTCACCCATACAGGTGAGGAGCTTTTTTATTATACGTTTTTGGGCTCGAACTTGTATTTTCTCAGCCAGCGGCCCGAGAAATAGTGGTACAGATATATTCCGCCGCGCACTACCCAGTCGGTACCCATGGAGATCCATACGCCCATTGCGCCCATACCCAGTCCGGGCAGGCTGAACAGACCGAATACGTTGACTGTGTCCAGCGCGAAGAAGTATGCCAGCGCAACTCTGAACACCCACATACAGATCATGGAGACTACCATGGTGAACTTGACGTCCTTGGCTGCGCGGAATGCGTTTGCCAGCGGGAATGCCACCGGCCACAGTGTGGCGGCAAACAGAGAGTGGAGCAGGATCATCTTGATGGCAAGCTGACTGCTGAACTCGGACAGGTCATACAGACCGATTATCTGATTGCGGAATATAAGTGTTGCCGCGACTATGACCCACATAACAAGATAGGCGATGCCGACTATTGTACGGGCGTATTTTTTTGCCTGTTCTTTTTCACCCGCGCCTATGCATCTGCCGACAACAGCTATCATACCCGAGCCAACCGCACCGGGCAGGTAGTGGAAATTGACCACGACGCTTGCCATGGAGTTGGCGGCTATGACTGCGGTGCCCATGGAGGAAATAAGGGACTGGGTCAGGATCTTGCCTATCTGGAAGATGCTGTTTTCTATACCGTTGGGGATACCGATGCCGAATATCTCCTTGACCATCTTGAAGTCGGGACGGTAGGAAAGCAGCTTTTCAAAGTGGACTACGTTCTTGCGGTTGTGTGCCATGTAAACTATGACGAAGGCACCCACCGCACGGGCGATCAGCGTACCGACCGCCGCGCCTGCCGCGCCCATTTTGAAGACGTAGATGCACACGGCGTTGCCGATGACGTTGACTATATTGATAAGTATGGACACCGCCAGAGTGATGGTGGTTCTGCCCATGGTCTGATAGACGACCGCACCTGAGTTGTACAGAGCAAGGAAGGGGAAGGAAAATGCCACTATCAGCATATAGCTCTGTGCGCTTGCCATAACGTCAGCCTCGATACTGCCGTAGACCAGACCCAAAATAGCCTTGTGGAAGAACACAACGATCAGGCTGAGCACCAGCGCAAGAGTGGTGACTGCGTAGAGCACCTGCTTGGCGCCCTTGACTGCGTAGCCGTAATCTTTGCGACCCAAAGCCTGAGATATGATGACCGAGCCGCCGGTTGCCATTGCCGAAATGGCAAAGAAGAACAGATTGTCAACCGTATTGACCAGCGCGACGCCCGAAACAGCCGCCTCGCCTGCCGAGGATACCATGACAGAGTCTATCATACCCACCAGTATGCCCAGCAGCTGCTGAGCTATAAGGGGGATTATGATCTTGAACAGATCTTTTTTGGTAAAAAGCATTGTATGTCACCTGATTGTCGGGGGCGTCTGCCCCGATTGCAATTAAAATGTTATTTGTCCTTCTGCTTCTTTTCGGGGATCAGGAAGATGAATACCAGCGAGGAAACAAGCAGCAGCATGGGATAGAACATATTGCCGATGATATCAAATGCCGACAGCTGCATATTCATGGTGTTGACCACGCTCAGCGCCACCAAAATCTGTGCGCCGTAAGGCAAAAAGCCCTGTACGATGCAGGAGAAGGTGTCCAGAATGGATGCGGTCTTTTTGTTGTTGATGCCGTATTCTTTTGCCATTTCGCTTGCGATGGGGTTTGCCATAACGATAGCGACTGTGTTGTTTGCGGTTGCGATGTCCATCAGACCGACCAGCAGACCGATGCCCAGCTGACCGCCTTTTTTGCCGCGGAAGACGCGGCGGATGCCGTACAGCAGCGCGTCAAAGCCGCCGTTGTGACGGATAAGTGCGCAGATGGCTGCGACCAGTATAGCGACCATGGAGGTCTCAAACATATTGGATACGCCTGTGCCCACACTCTTGATCAGACCCTCAAAGTTGACTGCCGAGGTGACCAGCATAATAAAGCTGCCCGAAACAATACCGATCATCAGGGTGACAAAGACGTTGATACCGATGATGCCGCTGATAAGAACCAGTACGTAGGGGATGATCTGGATAAGATCGTAGTCGTTGCTGATGTTGCTGCTGATGTCAGTACCCATGGTAAGCAGCAGAATGATAACAACGGTTGCAACAGCTGCAGGGGTGACGATGGCGATATTGGTCTTGAACTTGTCCTTCATCCGGCAGCCCTGACCGTTGCAGGCTGCGATGGTGGTATCGGAAACAAAGGACAGATTATCACCGAACATAGCGCCGCCCACGACTGTACCTACGCACAGTGCCAGCGAGAAGCCCGTGGTCTCGGCAATAGCTTCTGCGATGGGGGTGATCAGGGTGATGGTTCCTACCGATGTACCCATTGCGGTGGATACAAAGCAGCTGACGATGAATATTACCAGAACAGACAGCTGGGGAGGTGTAACAGACAGCAGGAAGTATGCAACGCTCTCTGCGCTGCTTCTGCCGACAACACCGACAAAGATGCCTGCCAGCATAAATATGATGAGCATGGTGATAATGTTCTTGTCACCTACGCCCTTGCCCATTATCTCGAACTTTTCGTCAAGGGTGGTCTTGCGATCCTGCAGGCAGGCTACCAGCAGGGCAACAAGGAAGGTTGCCACAACGGGCACACTGTAGAAGCCCATGGGGATCTTCATGACGTACTCGAACACTACACCAAGTGTCAGATACAGTACCGCGAATACTGCTATAGGCAGCAGGGCGATGGGATTGCCTTTTTTCATAACTTCACGCTCTTTTCTCTTTTTTTCTGCATTAAAGAATATTATAACACTATTTGCCGCCGCGGGCAATGTTTATATTGACAAAAAACCTGCGCTTTCGCCATTTTGATGCAAAGCGCAGGTTTGATTTTTACTTTTTGCTGTCGGTAAATCTGATTTTGGGCAGGTTCCAATGGTATTTTGCAGCAAGCAGGCGTATTGCAACCGTAACAAAGGATGCCAAAAGCGCGGCGAGCACCTGTTTGTCCATATACACACTGACAGAGTAATACAGAATGCTGCCCAGTATGGATGCAACGGCGTAAACGTGCTTGGTGAGTATGTAGGGTTTTTCGTTGACCAGCACATCGCGCAGCACACCGCCGCCAACACCCGTCAGCACACCGAGGGTCACTGCCAGCACGATATTGTCACCGTGAGCCGATGCGCAGGCGA
>JAFYMQ010000067.1 GCA_017556565.1 Clostridia bacterium
GTAATGGGCGTGTTTGCATGGCTTATATACAAGCCTCTGTCGGCAATTTTCTCGGGTGGATTTATGATGAGCGCAATCGCAGTACTCACAACAGTTGGCCTGTCGGCGGTAATCTATGCTCTTATGCTTATCGTGCTCAAGGCGCTGCCCAAAGAAGACGTGCTCATGCTGCCCAAAGGCAAAAAAATCGCAGCCCTGCTCAAACTTGATTGATCTTTCGCAGATTTGGGCAAAACAGTGCATTTATTGCCGCAAAATCTGCATAAATGTGTAGAAAACGATTAAATAGTACTTGCATTGGAGATAAAAATATGGTAGATTGTAACAAAGATAGGTATAATTTTGAGGATCTTTTGGACATTATGCGCACATTGCGTGCTCCCGGAGGCTGTCCGTGGGACGGAGAGCAGACCCATGAGAGCATCCGCCGCAATTTTATAGAAGAGGTTTATGAAGCTTGCGAGGCTATCGATCTTGCTGACGACAGACTTCTCTGTGAGGAATTGGGCGATGTTATACTGCAGGTAGTTTTCCATGCCCAGATAGCCAAGGACAGGGGCGCATTTGATATCAACGATGTCTGCGACGGCGTGTCCAAAAAGCTCATATACCGTCATCCCCATATTTTTGGAGACAGCAAGCTTGAGACCTCCGAGCAGGTTCTTGAGATGTGGGAAGAGGTCAAGAAGAAAGAAAAACAGCAGAAGACCGCTTCTCAGAGCATTGATCAGATCGCCAAGACCCTGCCTGCACTGATCTATGCGGAAAAGGTACAGAAAAAAGCTGCAAAATCAGGTATAGACGTAAAGCTCGAGAGCGATACTGATGATATCGGTGACAAGCTTTTTGAACTGGTCGCACAGGCTCGTGCACAGGGGATCGATCCCGAAAAAGCGCTTGCAGACTCCACAAACCGCTTCATTGCCCGTTTTGCAGAGGCGGAAAAGGCAGCCCGGAAAGACGTAGAATAATATTATTATAGGAGGACAAGAAAATGAACAAAACAGAACTTATTGCAGCAGTAGCAGAAAAGTGCGCCATGAAGAAGAAAGACGCAGAACTTGCAGTTACCGCAACCTTTGAAGCTATTACCGAAGAACTGGTAAAGGGCGGCAAGATCCAGCTGATCGGCTTTGGCTCTTTCGAAGTCAAGTCCCGTGCTGAGCGTGTAGGCCGCAACCCCAAGACCGGCGAAACCATCAAGATCGACGCAGTTAAGTATCCCGTATTCAAGGCTGGCAAGGGCCTCAAGGACGAAGTCGCTAAGTAACAATGCGATTGGATAAATACCTCAAGACAGCACGTCTCATAAAGCGTCGCACGGTAGCAAATGATGCCTGTGATGCAGAGCGTGTCGAGGTAAACGGAAAACCTGCCAAATCCTCTTACAGAGTCAAGGTTGGAGACGTTATTTCCGTATCTTTCGGAACAAGACGTCTCAATGTCAGGGTTCTTGATATCAGTGAGCATACCACCAAGGAGAATGCCGCACTGATGTATGAGGAAATATCAGAATAATATATTTAACCTCCCCATATATATTCAATGAATGATAAGGGGAGGTTTTATTATGTCCGAAAATAATCAAGACAAGGGTAAAAACAATATAATCATCGAAAACAGAGAAAAAGCCAACATCTCCGGCGTATGCGAGGTCATAAGCTTTGATGAGCGTGAGGTGAGCATGAACACGACTCAGGGCAAACTGACCGTTGTAGGTGAGGGGATGCACGTTGAGAAGCTGAGCCTGGATATTGGCGAGATATCCATCTCGGGCAGAATAGACGGATTTGAATATATCGGATTGCAGAAGGAAGGATCATTCTGGTCTAAGATATTCTGAGTATGGGTATGGACTTGCTCAGGCAGACGAACACCTTTATTTTTGCGGCAGTGTTCGGCTTGCTGATGGGAGTTATGTTTGACCTGCTGACCTTGACCGCGCGGATGTTCAGACGCAAAAAAGCTGCATTGTATATTTTTGACGGTATATATTGCATCTTGTGTTTGGTGGGCTCGGTTTTGCTGCTGCTGATAGAGGGAACGGGCAGGCTTGAGAGTTATATACTGCTGGGCGCGGTCTTGGGCGCTGTTTTGTATTTTGTAAGCATTTCTTCGCCGGTTAAGCAATATTTTGCGAAGAAACGGGCATTAAAATACAAAAAGTAGTATTTACTTGTTGACATAATATATTTTGTTTAATATAATGTATGCAGGAGTATAGGATGCCAATTAAGAAAGGATTTGCAATGAGAAAGAAAAAGCGTGTTAGTATAGCAATAAAACTCTTCGTAGTCCTTTTTGCCCTGTACTCTGCAGTGCAGCTTGTAGGTCTTCAGGTCAAGATAAATGCCAAAAAGCAGGAGCAGGAAGATCTTAAGCTTCAGCTCGAGCAGCAGAAGACAGAAAACGATAAGCTCGAGGATATGCTTGAGGCAGGCTACGACGAGGATTACATCGCAGCTCTGGCAAGAGAAAAGTTTGGCTACGGATATTCAGGCGAGCAAGTTTATATAGATCAGTCGAGCAAGTAAGCAGTAGTAGGAGGATCATCTTTCTGATGGACATTGTTGTCGGCAATATTTATGAGGGTAAAGTAACCGGTATCACCAAGTTTGGCGCATTTGTGCAGCTTGCACCCGGTAAGAGCGGAATGGTTCATATCTCTGAGATCACAAACTCTTTTGTCAGTGATATCAGCCAGCATCTTTCTGACGGACAGATCGTAAAAGTCAAGGTTATCGGCATCGATCAGGCAAACCGCATCAACCTTTCTATCAAAAAAGCAGTGGAGCAGCAGCAGCCTCCCAGAACTGCCGCAGCACCTCAGCGTCCCCGTCAGGCAGCCCCCAAAGAGGAAGAAGATCCCTTTGAGACCAAACTCAAGGCTTTTATGCAGAGCAGTGAGAGCCGTATCTCTGATCTCAAGAGCCAGAATGACCGCCGCAGCGGCGGAAAACGCAGAAGATAAATTATATCGTTACATATTACCGCATCGGATTTGCCGGTGCGGTTTTGTTTTTTTGTTGGCAGAAACTTCCAATAATAATCCCTATGTTTCGGTCACATAATATGACTGTAAACTTTAAGCAAAGGAGAAATGACAAAATGTCTAACAGCAGCAATAAGTCCAACATGAGCGCAAGCGCAAAGCAGGCTCTGCATAACTTCAAGATGGAAACCGCTCGCGAAGTAGGCGTTACCCTCAACGAGGGTTACAACGGCGACCTGACTTCCAAGCAGGCCGGCTCCATCGGCGGCCAGATGGTGAAGAAGATGGTCGAGCAGTACGAAAACGGCTTGAAATA
>JAFYMQ010000068.1 GCA_017556565.1 Clostridia bacterium
GCAAATCTCGGTCTGAGCGCCATCAACTCTCTGCGCGAGACCTTCCGTGACACCGACCAGATCCGCGTGCATCCCATCATTACCGCAGGCGGTACGGTTGTCAATGCCATCCCCGAGACCGTCAAGCTTGAAAGCTACGTCCGCGGCGCCAATATAGAGGCTATAGCCCGCGAAAACAAAAAGGTCAACCGCGCCATCGCCGCTTCCGCTGCCGCAATGGGCGCAAGAGTTACCATTGACGATGAGCTGGCATACTCGCCTCTTAACAATGACCCCGGCATGATGGAGGCTGCCCGCACCGCCGCCGCTTTGACCATTGGCGAGGAGAACGTGCGTATGTCCCAAAACCGTGAGGGCGGCTGCACCGATATGGGTGATATTTCTCTTATCGTGCCCGCCGTACATCCCCATATCAGCGGTGCTGTCGGCGGCGCTCATTCCAATAAATACTATATCAACAACCCCGAAGCTGCCTGCGTCAAGTGCGCCAAGTTCCAGATCCTGCTGGTTGAGCAGCTGCTGCAGAATGATGCAGAGTTGGGCAAAAAGATCATCTCCGAGTTTACCCCTACCTTTGCAAGTACCAAGGAATACATAGACTTTGTAGACTCGCTGTCTGTTGAGCGCGAAGCCGTACAGTACGGCGAGGACGGCAGCATAACCTTCAGCTATTGCTGAAAGGAGCAGAGCATGAAAAACAAGATCATCGCCGCAGCAGAAAAGCACAAGCAGCTTATACTGGATGCCGAGCGTTATATCTGGAATAACCCCGAGCCGGGCTACCGCGAGTGGAAGACCCACCGCTACTTAAAAGAGCGCTACGAGGCTCTGGGCTACACCCTTGTGGAGGCGGGCAACATCCCCGGCTTCTATACCGATATTGATACCGGAAAAGAAGGCCCCACCGTCATGATTCTGGGCGAGATGGACTCGCTCATTATCCCCGATCACCCCGAGTGCGACAAGCAGACAGGCGCGGTTCACGCCTGCGGTCACCATGCACAGAGCGCCGCGCTGCTGGGCGTTGCCGCTATACTCCGCGAGCCGGGCATCCTTGACAACCTGTGCGGCAAGATCCGTCTGTGCGCCGTCCCCGCAGAGGAGGGCATCGAGCTTGAGTTCCGCAAAGAACTGAAAAAGCAGGGCATAGTCTCTCAGGTCAGCGGCAAGGCAGAGATAATCTGCCGCGGCTGGTGCGACGACGTGGATATGGCGTTTATCGTACATACCACAGGCGGCGATTCGGGCAAGATCTCTTCCACCGGTGCAGGCGGCAACGGCGCCATCTGCAAGACCGTTGAGTACAAGGGCGTTTCCTCCCATGCAGGCGGCTCACCCTGGGCAGGTGTCAACGCTCTGTATGCCGCAAATCTTGGTCTGAGCGCCATCAACTCTCTGCGCGAGACCTTCCGTGACAGCGACAAGGTGCGCGTGCATCCCATCATCACCGCAGGCGGTACGGTCGTCAATGCTATCCCCGAAACGGTCAAGATGGAAAGCTACGTCCGTGCTTTGACCGTTGAGGCAATGGACAGAGAGAACAAAAAAGTCAACCGCGCCATAGCCGCATCGGCAGCCGCAATGGGCGCAAGGGTCACTATCTCGGATGAGATGGCATTTGCCCCCAACCGCAACAACCCCATGATGCGTCAGGCTGTCAAGCTGGCAGGAACGGCTATTTTGGGCGAAGAAAACACCAAGGTCGAGGGTGATGGGCTGGCTTCCAGCAGCACCGATATGGGTCACCTGTCCTGCATTATGCCCACAGTTCATCCCAACATGAGCGGCGCGGGCGGCAGAGCGCACAGCCCTCTGTACACCATTCTCGATCCCTACTCCGCCTGCGTGCAGAGCGCAGAGTTTCAGGTTATGATGGCACGTGTTCTGCTGGAAAACGACGCTTCCTACGCCAAGAGTGTACTCAGTGAGCACAAGCCTCTTTTTACCAAGCAGGAGTACAAAGAATATCTGAGCAAAGCATCTGGCGAGTATGATGCGGTAAAATACAACGAAGACGGCACCATCACCATCAACGTGTGAGGAGCAACAGACTATGAAAATGAAAACTTTGGGCAGAACAGGCCTGCGCGTTACCGAAAACTCCTTCGGTGCGCTGCCTATTCAGCGAATAAGCGAGCAGGATGCATCATCCCTGCTGCGTTATGCTTATGATAAGGGCGTCAATTTTTTTGACACCGCGCGTTTTTATACCGACAGCGAGCACAAGATCGGTATCGCACTGAGCGATGTCCGCGACAAGATAATCATCGCCACCAAGAGCATGGGCAGGACAAAAGATGCCGCCCTGCAGGACTTGGAGGTCTCTCTGCGTGAGATGCAGACCGACTATGTGGACATCTGGCAGCTGCACAATATCCCCGAACTGCCCGATGTAAGTGACCCCAACAGCGCATACCACGCGCTGCTTGAGGCAAGAGCCAGCGGCAAGTGCCGCTATATCGGCATCACCACCCACCGCCTTGACGTTGCGCTGGCAGCGGTGGAGTGCGGACTTTACGACACCGTGCAGTTCCCTCTGTGCTATATGTCGTCGGAGGCGGATCTTGAGCTGATCGATCTGTGCAAGCAGAAGAATATCGGCCTGATCGCCATGAAGGCTATGAGCGGCGGCATTATCTCATCCCCCGAGGCGGCTTATGCATTCTTCACACAGTTTGACAATGCCGTACCCATCTGGGGCGTGCAGAAACAGAGCGAGCTGGACGATTTCCTCGGCTATGCAGACAGGGGAGTTACCCTGACGCCCGAGATGCAGGCGGTAATCGATCAGGATCGCGAAAAGTACAAGGACGACTTCTGCCGCGGCTGCGGATATTGTGAGCCCTGCCCCCAGAGTGTGCCTCTGCGTGATGCGGCACGCATGATCCCCATGCTCAACCGCGCACCCTGGCAGGAATACACCACCGACAGCTGGCAGCAGAAGATGGCTCAGGTCAAAAACTGCACCGACTGCGGCGCCTGCGAAAAGCGCTGCCCCTATCAGCTGCCCACACGCCGCCTGATCCGCGAAAGCTACGATTATTTTATCGAGACCTGCCGCGAAAAAGGCGTACTCATCGACAAATATCTGTAAAAACAGCGCCTGCCCCATATCTTCGGGCAGGCAGCTTGGTATAAAACGGAGGAGATAAATATGAACTATCTATCCCAGGTCAATGCATCCTCGCTGTATCTTATGGTAGGATGCATAATCGGCTTTGTGCTGCTGATGTGCCTGTTCTTTCTTGTTCGCAGCTACAAAGCAGGCATCGCCATCGGTATGGACAAAAAAATACTCCAAAAAACCATCCGCAACAGCGCCGTGTTCACCATCCTGCCCAGCGTAGGTATTCTGGTGGGCGTTATCGCTCTGTCGGGCGCACTGGGTGCGCCGCTCTCATGGATGCGTTTGTCTGTGGTCGGTGCGCTGCAGTATGAACTCAACGTTGCCGACATTGCGGCAAAAGCCATCGGGCTTTCTGGCCTCAACGTCAGCGAAATGAGCGTAGGCGCATTTACTACCGTGTCACTTGTTATGACCGTGGGCATACTGGGCGGCGGAATATGCTGCATATTCTTTTTGGGCAGGTATCTCAGAAAGCTTGGCGGCAAGAAAAAATCCGCCGACACCCCTGCAGCCGATACCCCTGCAGCCGATACCCCCGCCGCTGCACCCAAAAAAGGCTCCAACATCGGCAATATCGCAATGGTCGCCATGTTCATCGGTCTGTGCACAGCCTATATCTCCTCCTACATCGGCGCTTTTGCCAATGACGCAAGCAACTTTTTGCCCCTGCTGACCGCGGCGGTTGCGGCGCTTGTGATGTTTATCTTCACCCTGCTTTCCAAAAAGCCCCGTTTCAAATGGGTAGAGAACTTTGACGTGGCACTGAGCATGCTTATTGCCATGGCCGCCGCCGTAATAGCAGGCGGCGCAATATGAGAGAGGAGGAAAAGCACATGGACAAGCACGAATATTTCAGCTCCTATAACCGTCAGCTGCACCTGCTGGGCAAGATCATGCTCTGCGTCAGCTTTGCGGCTATGATCGCCTTTTCCTTCGTAGCGGGCGCGATTTATGACGTTGCCCCTGATCTGGGCGGATTTTTGTCGGGACTTTTGCAGGTCGGCATCATCTATTACCCCGTTGCGCTGGTCGAGTTTTTGGTCTACGCACCCATGCTGGGCGTGGGCGGAAGCTATCTGGCATTTTTGACCGGAAACCTGACAAACCTCAAGATCCCCTGCGCCATGAACGCCCGCGAGATCGCAGGCGCCAAGACCGGTACCCCCGAGAACGAGATCATCTCCACCATCAGCGTGGCTACCAGCGCCATAATCACCACAGCCATTCTGTCTGTTGGCGTTATGCTGATGACACCCCTGCAGCCTTTGCTTTCTTCCGAGGTGCTCAAGCCTGCATTTGAGAACGTAGTGCCCGCTCTGTTCGGCGCATTCGGTCTCAAATATTACCTCAAGAGCCCCAAAATCGCTCTTGCACCCTTTGTTGTTATGACCCTTCTGTGCATCTTCGTGCCTGCCGTACAGTCCAACACCTCCATTGCCATCATCCCCGCAGGTCTGATGTGCATCGGTATCGGTGTCCTGCTTGACAAAATGGGCAAATTAGGCGACATTTAATAGGTGAGCGCTATGATATATATTATTATTGGTATTGTTGCCGCAATTTTGGCAGTTGCTGCCATTTGCATTATCCGCACTTTGATGTGCAAGCCTCCCAAAGACGCGGTTATCGAGCTGAGCCAGCCCGAGACCGACAGGGCAAAAGCCTATGCCGACAA
>JAFYMQ010000069.1 GCA_017556565.1 Clostridia bacterium
GCGTGAGCAAACCCCCGCCCTACTGTGTGCCACAGAATATGCACAACCACTGTAGGGACAGACGTACCCGACTGTCCACGGGAGGGCACAGAGACCCTCCCCTACGGGCTCATCAACTAATATTTTGCGGTGCAAAATATATCATACACCGCAGGGTGTATATCATATCGCACAAGCGATATATCATCCGCGACCGCAGGGCGCGGATATCATTGCGAGCAACGCGAGCGTGCGACGCACAAAAAAACAAAGGGATTGTTGCGGAGGCATCCTTCCGCAACAATCCCTCTAACCTATCTTATATTACTCAGATAAGCTCGATGATTGCCATCTCAGCAGCGTCGCCGCGACGGGGGCCGATCTTGGTGATACGGACATAACCGCCATTACGGTCTGCGTACTTGGGAGCAATTTCATCAAAAGTCTTCTTGACAACATCCTCTTTGGTGATGAAGGCCATGGCCTTACGCTTAGCGTTGAGGTCACCCTTCTTGCCGAGGGTTATCATCTTTTCAGCCAAAGGACGAACTTCCTTGGCTCTTGTAACGGTAGTTTCGATCTTACCGTTTTCCAGCAGATATGTGACCATTGCACGCAGCATTGCGCGGCGATGATCGGTAGGTCTGCCGAGCTTACGGGTTCCGGGCATTGTAATGTACCTCCTTAACGGTTTACAGGCACCACTCCGCGACGCTCCTGTGAGCGCCGCCGGAGCACCTGCTTAAACGGATTGTTTCGTTTAGTTTTCGCTCTTTGCGAGATCCAGTCCCATTTCGGCAAGCTTGTTGATAACTTCTTCAAGGGACTTAGCGCCGAGGTTACGCACCTTCTTCATGTCTTCTTCAGTAGTCTTGACGAGGTCACCTACTGTATTGATGCCGGCTCTCTTGAGGCAGTTGAAGGAACGTACGGACAGGTCGAGCTCTTCGATGGTCATATCGAGCATCTTGTCGGGCTCGCTCTGCTTGGTCTCAACTACCATAGATCTGGTGCTGATATCCTCGGACAGCTCAATGAACAGCTGCAGATGATCGGTGAGTATCTTAGCAGACATAGACACAGCGTCTTTTGCGCTGATGGTCTTGTTGGTGAATACTTCGATTGTCAGCTTGTCATAGTCGGTCATGTTGCCGACGCGGGTGTTATCTACAGTGTAGTTAACCTTCTGAACAGGGCTGTAGAAGGAGTCGACAGGGATAGTGCCGATGACCTGCTGGGGAGCCTTGTTCTTGTCGGCGGAGACATAGCCTCTGCCGTGGTTGAAGGTGATCTCCATAGAGAACTTTGCGTCCTCCATAAGAGTAGCTATATGAAGGTCGGGGTTAATTATCTCGATCTCGCTGTCACACTGTATATCGCCAGCAGTGACCTCGCCGGGTCCTACTGCATCGATAACAACAGTCTTCGGCTCCTGACTGTGCAGCTTGGCGATGATTGCCTTGACGTTGAGGACGATCTCGGTCATATCCTCGGTAACACCGGGGATTACGGAGAACTCGTGCTGAACGCCGGCTACCTTAACCGAAGTAGCTGCGGTGCCGGGAAGCGAGGAAAGAAGAATGCGACGCAAGGAGTTGCCGAGGGTAGTGCCGTAACCGCGCTCCAGGGGTTCTACTACGAACTTGGCATAAGAACCGTCTTCAAGAGCTTCAGCACATTCAATACGCGGTCTTTCAATTGCTATCATATTACCCTCCTAAATATTCTTTGCCTGTTAGGCTGATTAAGCTGATAGACCAAGCAGGTTATTACTTGGAGTACAGCTCGACGATGAGATGCTCTGCGACCTGCAGGTCGATCTCGCTGCGCTCGGGAAGTGCAACAACGGTTGCCTGTGCCTTTGCACGGTCAACGCTGAGCCAGTTGAGAGCAGGACGGGAAGCGTTAGCCTCCAGAACACCCTTGACCTTATCGGAACCCATGCTGGATTCACGGATGGCGATAACGTCGCCTGCCTTAACAAGGTAAGAGGGGATATTGACCTTCTTGCCGTTTACGGTGAAGTGAGCGTGGGAAACGAGCTGTCTTGCTTCGGGACGGCTCATTGCGAAGCCTGCACGGTAAACAACGTTGTCCAGACGGCTCTCGAGCAGCTTGAGAAGGTTTTCACCCTGGATACCGGGCATCTTCTCAGCCAGCTCAAAGTAATGATGGAACTGCTTCTCCAGCAGGCCATAATACTTCTTTGCCTTCTGCTTTTCACGGAGCTGGGTTGCGTATTCGCTGGCTTTCTTTCTGCCCTGACCGTGCTGGCCGGGAGCGTAGCCGCGACGTGCGATAGCGCACTTATCGGTATAGCATCTGTCACCCTTAAGGAAGAGCTTATCGCCTTCTCTGCGGCAAATGCGGCATACTGCATCTGTATATCTTGCCATATTCAGTGTACCTCCTGCTTAAACTCTTCTTCTCTTGGGGGGACGGCAGCCGTTGTGAGGAATGGGAGTAACGTCCTTGATCATTACAACCTCGAGGCCTGCTGCCTGCAGTGCACGGATAGCTGCTTCTCTGCCCTGGCCGGGGCCGCGAACGTAAACTTCGACGGTCTTGAGGCCGTGCTCCATAGCAGCCTTTGCTGCTGTCTCAGCAGCGGTCTGAGCTGCGAAGGGAGTGGACTTTCTGCTGCCGCGGAAGCCGAGCTCACCTGCGGATGCCCAGGAAATAGCGTTACCGGTCAGATCGGTGATGGTAACGATAGTGTTGTTAAAGGAAGAGCGGATATGAACTGCGCCCTTTTCAATATTCTTACGCTCGCGACGCTTGGTGCGAACTGCGCCCTTTTTGGGCTGTGCTGCTTTAGCCATTTATCCGTTCCCTCCTTACTTCTTCTTGTTAGCAATGGTCTTCTTGGGACCCTTGCGGGTTCTTGCATTGGTCTTGGAGCGCTGGCCACGAACGGGCAGACCCTTGCGGTGACGCAGACCTCTGTAGGAACCGATTTCTACAAGTCTCTTGATGTTGAGTGCTACATCGCGACGCAGATCGCCTTCGACTACGTAGTCGCGCTCGATAACTTCACGCAGGCGAGCAGCCTCGTCTTCTGTCAGATCCTTAACACGAGTATCGGGATTGATACCGGTCTTGGTGAGTATGTCCATAGAATGCTTGGGGCCTATACCGTAGATATAGGTCAGACCAATTTCCACACGCTTCTCGCGGGGAAGGTCAACACCGGCAATACGAGCCATTTAATTACCTCCTGTTTTTCTTAACCCTGCTTCTGCTTATGCTTGGGATTCTCGCAGATGACCATAACACGGCCTTTTCTGCGGATGATCTTGCATTTCTCGCAGATGGGTTTTACGGACGGTTTTACTTTCATTGTTTTTACCTCCTGTTAATAGGCAGCGCTTATTTGGAGCGCCAGGTGATCCTGCCTCTGGTGAGGTCGTAGGGTGACATCTGTAAAGTCACATTATCGCCGGGCAGTATCTTAATGTAGTTCATACGCAGTTTTCCGGAGATGTGAGCCAGCACCTTGTGGCCGCCCGCGATCTCCACGGTGAACATAGCGTTAGGCAGCGCCTCTATAACGGTACCTTCGACCTCGATCATATCTTCTTTTGGCAAATCAAATTACCTCCTCAGCAAGCTGTGCAGTCAAGATGATCGGTTCGCCTTCTGTGATCAGGATGGTGTTTTCGTAGTGGGACGACAGACTTCCGTCTGCGGTCTTCACCGTCCATCCGTCGCTAAGGCGTTTTACATCATAGCCGCCCGCATTGACCATGGGCTCTATAGCCAAAGTCATTCCGGCGGCGAGCCGTGCTCCGTGTCCCGCGACCCAGTAGTTGGGTACTTCGGGCTCTTCGTGGAGCGCTCTCCCTATTCCGTGTCCCACATATTCTCTTACTACAGAGAAGCCGCAGCCCTCACAATGGGCCTGAATGGCTCTTGCAATATCTGAAATACGGAAGCCCGGACGGGCAAACTTGATACCTTCATAGAAGCTCTGCCTCGTTGCCTCTATCAGTTTGTCGGCAACGGGTGATATGACTCCTGCCGCGAAGGTGGCGGCGCAGTCACCGTGAACACCCTTGTAACATGCGCCCACATCGATCTTGACGATGTCGCCTTCCTGGATCTTCCTCTTTTTTGAGGGGATGCCGTGGATGACTTCATCATTGATGGAGCAGCATATAGAAGCGGGAAAGCCGTTGTAGTTGAGGAAGGAGGGTTTAGCTCCGTAGCTCTCGATAACCTTGCGTGCTATGGCGTCAAGCTCATAGGTGGTTATGCCCGGCTCTACCGCTGCGCCGCAGGCGCGCCTTGCCGCATCGGCAATGGCGCCTGCTTTGCGCATAAGAGTGATTTCCTTTGGGGATTTGAGGGAAATCATTACTTCATTCCCTCCACCACCGCCAAGACATCAGAGCTTACCTTGTCGGGGGCTTGTGTTCCGTCGATAACGAACTCGCGGCCGCTTGCGCGGTAGTAGCTGATGATAGGCTCGGTCTTCTCGTGGTAGACGTGGAGTCTGTTCAGAACTACCTCGGGAGCGTCGTCGCTGCGGATACCAAGCTCAGTGCCGCACTTGTCGCACACGCCCTCGGTTTTGGGAGGCAGAGTGGTCAGGTGGTAGGTCATCTGGCACTTGGGGCAGGTGCGGCGCTGTGCCATACGGTCAACGATAACCTCGTCGGGTACGTCCAGCACGATAACGCCGTCAACGCGGGTCAGTTCGTCAAGCATTTCTGCCTGTCTGACGGTGCGGGGATAACCGTCAAAGATGACGCCTTTTGCACATTCGGGGGAAGCAAGCTTCCTCTTGAGCAGGTCAAGCACGATCTCGTCGGAGACGAATGCGCCGCTCTCGAGGATAGCTTTTATCTCTCTACCCTTTTCCGAATCTTCTTTTGCGACTTCTCTGAGCAGATTTCCCGTAGAAAGGGCGCAGAGCCCTTCGCTTTGCATTATGATGTTAGCCTGTGTGCCTTTGCCGGCACCGGGGGCTCCCAGTAATACAAGATTCATAGCTTCTTACTCCAAAAATCCCTTGTAGTGGCGCATCAGCATCTCGTTCTCGATAGCCTTGGTGGTTTCGAGGATGACGCCGACCATAATCATAACCGAGGTACCGCCTACACCCAGGGTAGCAAGACCGGGGATGTTACTCATGATGAGGGGCAGACCGGCGATGATTGCCAGGAAGATAGCACCCATCAGTGTGACCTTGTTCAGCACCTTGGTGATGAAGTCAGAGGTGGGACGACCGGGACGGAAGCCGGGGATAAATCCGCCGTTCTTACGCAGGTTGTTTGCTACCTCGATGGGGTTGAACTGGATTGCGGAGTAGAAGTATGCGAATGCAAATATCAGCAGCACGTAGATGATGATATATGCGGGGGCGTTCTGAGCGAACCAGTTGTTGGCGAACTTGTAGAGGAAGGTGCCCTCTGCAGGCTGGGTAAATGCAACAATGGTTGCGGGCACACTGACGATGGTGGAGGCAAAGATGACAGGCATAACACCGGACATATTGACCTTCATGGGCAGATGTGTGCTCTGACCGCCGTACTGCTTTCTGCCTACAACGCGCTTTGCGTACTGCACGGGTATGCGGCGCTCAGCGTTGGTGATGTAGATGATGAAAGCGATGATAGCAACAAAAGTGACAAGGATGATGAGCAGCTTCAGAACGATCATGCTGCCGGTCTTGAAACCGTTGATGATGGTCGGAACAGCTGTGGGACCGCGGCTGACGATACCAACAAGAAGGATCATGGAGATACCGTTACCGATGCCCTTCTGGGTGATGCGCTCACCCAGCCACATTACGAACATGGAGCCTGCGATGAATGTCATGATGACAACAATGATGCTCCACAGGTCGGTTCTTGTCATAACGCCGTAGCTCTTGAGCAGCAGCTGATAGCTGAAGCCCATGACTGCAGCCAGCAGGAGAGTCAGGCAGCGGGTGATGAAGTTGATCTTCTTCTTGCCCTCTTCGCCGCCTTCCTTGGCGAGTCTCTCCAGAGCAGGGATAGCTACCTGGAGAAGCTGGATAATAATGGAGCTGTTAATGTAGGGATAGATGCTCAGTGCAAAGATGGATGCCTGCTGCAGACCGCCGCCGGCCAGGATATTGAAGTAACCCAGCAGGTTGCCGCTGTTAGAGGCCATGAACTGTGCACCCAGAGCTGCTGTATCAACGTAAGGAACGTAAATAGCGTATCCGAAGCGGAAAACGATGAGGGCGAAAATGACGTAGAGCAGTTTCTTGCGCAGGTCGGGAATCTTCCATGCGTTTCTGACTGTTTCTATCATCAGATCACCTCGGCCTTTCCTCCAGCCGCCTCGATCTTTTCCTTTGCGGAAGCGGTGATGCCTGCTGCCTTGACTTCAAGCTTAGCGGTCAGCTCACCTTTGCCCAGGATACGAACACCGTCAGCGGTCTTCTTGACCATGCCCTTTTCGAGCAGGGTCTCGAAAGTAACGACTGTGCCGTTCTCGAATACGTTGAGTTCAGAAACGTTGATTTCTGCATAGACCTTAGCGAACTTCTTGTTGTTGAAGCCACGCTTGGGGAGACGACGGGTGATGGGCATCTGGCCGCCTTCGAAGCCTGCGCGAACGCCGCCGCCGGAGCGAGCCCACTGACCCTTGTGACCGCGACCTGCGGTCTTGCCGTTGCCGGTGCCGGGGCCGCGGCCCTTGCGCTTACCGACAGTTGTGCTTCCGAGAGCCGGCTTTAATTCGTTGAGTTTCATATTCCGTAGCCCTCCTTAGTTATTCTCTTCGACCTTGATAAGATAGCTGATCTGAGCGATCTTACCGCGGGTCTGCTCGTTGTCGGGCTGAACGGTGGTGTCACCGATTCTGGTCAGTCCGAGGGAGATAGCAGTAGCGATGTGCTTCTTGTTTCTGCCGTTGATGCTCTTTGCAAGGGTGATCTTCAATGTTTTCATTGTGTGCTCCCCCTTACTTCAGCGACTCAGCGGGAACGCCGCGAACTGCTGCTACCTGATTTGCATCTCTCATGCTCTTAAGACCTTCCATAGTGGCAGCGACCACGTTCTGGGGGTTGTTGGAGCGGAGGGACTTTGTACGGATATCCTTGATGCCTGCCATCTCAACGACTGCACGGACAGCGCCGCCGGCGATAACACCGGTACCGGGTGCGGCGGGCTTGAGCAGAACTCTTGCTGCGCCGAATGCGCCAGTTGCTTCGTGGGGGATGGAAGTGCCCTTGAGGGA